>MHYB01000015.1:143-9986 GCA_001824635.1 Planctomycetes bacterium GWF2_50_10 | reverse complement strand
TTACTAAAGCTTATATGGGTATTTACGACCTTATCGTAAATAATGTGATCTTTGTAATAGTCGGGGTTGCGGCGGCGATAATCGGCCTGGTTTTTTACAGCCGAACGCCTTCGGGGCGCGTTTTTTTCAGTAAATTAGTGCTGAAGATACCGCTTATAGGCAAGATTTTGTCGCAGTCATTTGTGGCGGTGTTCTGCAGGACTTTGAGCACGCTTTTGGCGGCGGGTGTACCGGTGCTTGAGGCGCTTAATATCGTAGCGGGGCTTAGCAATAATACCGTCATCCGCGATGCGGTACTTTCCACGCGGGAGAGGATAATCGAGGGGCAAAGCATATCGGCGAGCATGGCATCGGCCCAGTTTTTCCCGAATTTAGCTGTAAAAATGACGCAGGTGGGCGAGCAGAGCGGATCATTGCCATCGGTGCTCGACAGGGTGGCGGATTATTTTGAAAGAAGAATAGATTCTTTGATTTCCACCTTAACTGCCCTCATGGAACCGACGATGATAATAATTGTTGGTGCCATAGTGTGCGTGACGGTGTTGGCGCTTTATTTGCCGATATTTAATATTTCGGATATCAAGAAGTAGTTGGAAATTGTTGCGGGTTACGAGTTTAAGAGAAGAATTTTACCACAGAGAACACTGAGGACACGGAGAGGAATAGGGATAGGAAAATTTAACCACGGATTAGCACTGATTTTCACGGATTTTGAGTAAAAGGCGAAAAGTTCGCTAAAATATAGAACCAATTAGAAAGGGGTCTTAAAATGAAAAGAGGTTTTACACTGATCGAGTTGATGGTCGTCGTATTGATCGTCGGTATTTTGGCAGCGGTTGCCATACCATTGATGCAGGGCCGTATTAATGCGGCGAAGTGGTCAGAGGGCAAGGCCGGCGCGGGCACCGTCATGACAGCGCTGCGGGCCTATGCCGCTGAAAGAGGAACGGCTATTGTCGCCGCCCCCGCTCTTGTCGCGGATTTGGGTTTTGCTGCTACTGATCTTACGGGTACATACTTTACCCAGGGCAGTTATGCCGTCACGGCTGCATCGTATGACCCAGCTGCCGGCTTGGATGCAGTAATAACAGTAACAGCACCAGCCGGTATAACTCCTGCTACTAAGGTGCTGACAATTGCTAATAATGTTGCGACTTGGACTGAAAACTAATAGTTTGTAAAAAAGAGGGCTGTCAAAACGGCAGCCCTCTTTTTGCCTTTTCAAGGAATGGCCATGGATGGAAGGCGCGTTCAAAACGGTTTTACGATGATAGAAGCAATGGTTGCAATAACCATTATGGCTATTGTCGCTGTCGGCGCCGTTGCATATCGCAGCACTGCTGCACTTGACACTCACAAAGCTACAATTCAGGCTAATGCAGGCCGAGCAGGGCTTTATGTCCTAGAGAGCTGGCGTGCTTCAGACGACCCCAATATTTTCAATCCTGCCCTTGTATCTGGTACTGATATAACCGTAGATGCTAATGGCACCGGCCCGAATATGCCAGGTGGCAACGGTTATGATGGTTTTACGCAACTTGATAACGGATATAAAATAACACTCAATGGCTTTACCTGTTTCGCCACGCTATGCTGGAAAGACCAAAGAGTATTTTTGGATAACAAAGGCAGGCAGCGAAGGCTTCGAGCATATCACATTATACTTGATTATGACAATCGCGGCACCGATGTTTCTAGCGAAGACGAGACCAACAAATCCATAAGTTTAACGACATATAAATATTACTAAATGATAGCAAAGCGTAATAATAAAATATCGGGAATAACAATCATCGAATTGATGATTGGAATGGTCATATCATTGATAGTAATACTCGCAATAGGTCAAATAATTGCTGATGGTGTCAAGGGATTTGAAAATGCCTATATAAAGGCCAACGGGCCTGTGGTTTCATCTTCATACGTCGCTCAAAAAAGATTTGATCGGATAGTTCGCAAAGCATCATATCGCGCATCCAGGCCGCCGGTTGCCGCGAATAATACTTTAGATATTTATTATATTAGCGATCCTTCGGCTTATACGGCTCTTGATCGCAGAGTGAGATTTTATATAAGCAATGGCAATCTTTTGGCAACGGAGTATCATTATCGCCCGCCGAATGCAGAGACGACGTTGACTACCGAAACTATTTGCTCCAATGTTTCGGCATGTGAGTTCAAAACGAATACGAATGACAGAAGTGCGCAGATGATATTAAGATTAACAGACGGCAGCAGCACGATTACAACTGTGGCTTCAGCGTATATGCATAACTAATGAAACTGAGGTTGAATATGAAAAAAGTACATACAAGCAGCAAAAACCGAGGTTCGGCGTTGGTCTTGATAATTGTTGCTATGGTTATCCTTATGGTAACCGGGATCGGGCTTTTAGCTGTGGGGTATAACAGCAGGCTGCTTGCGATAAAAGATAATGCGGCGCTTGCATCTCATGCGGCTGCTGACGCAGGTGTATTTGAAGCGGTTTGTGAGTTAAACAATAAGCTTGCGACAAAAGAGGCGGCGTTCATGGCGGCTGATAATAACTCGACGCTTCCCAGCATGACTATCCAGACGCCACTTGGACCGGATTCAGGCAATCAGAAATACGCATATAGGGTCAGCGACACATGGCCAAACTATACAATATCGTCAACGGGCGCAAGCAATGGAGTTGAAAGAAAAATAAGTGCCAAAACTACTGTTAGCGGGCCTTTTGACCCGGCTATTCTTGTAGCAAATCAATTGACAATGAATAACAATGATATTGTAGGTGCTGCGCAAGGCACGGAAGTCACGGTAGGCACTCTCAGCTCCAGTGCTGGTGCGATATCTGCTGGTAACGGTTCGGTGATAAACGGCAACGTGTTTTGTCCCCCTGATGCAAGTCCCGAATCAGTTATAAGTGCGCCGGTAGGCAGCGGATTTAGCAAATTCCAAGCAGAAGAGCAAATGACGATGGCACCCGTGTTTATGCCGGCATTTGGCACAACACCTTTAGATGTAACATATTCAGCTAACACCACGCTATCCAATCCTTCTTATGATTTTAATAATCTTACCCTTGCGAATAATGTGACATTAACTATCAGCGGAAATGTTACTCTTCGAATCGCAAAGGACTTAAGCATGGGCAATAACGGTGGCATTTCCGTTGTCGGTGCCAATTCTAAGTTGACTATCTATATAGGTGGTAATATAGGTCCGGGTACAAATTCGTTTGAATTAACAAATTCGACCGGCAGCGCAGCGGCAGTTAAAATATATGGTACAAAAACATCGCTTCCGCCACAGGTATTTAATTTCAAAAATAGTTCCACATTGGTTGCGGCTATATATGCGCCATTCGCGGATGTGACTTTTATGAACAACCCCAACATTACTGGTTCAATTATCTGCAACAACTTAACGTTAAAAAATAACATGGTTTTTACTTACGATGACAGCATAAGGGATAGTTATAAGAAAACCGATCCCGGAGTTCATATTGTGGTTTCGAATTGGCAAGAGCAATAAGCGAATAAACCGGCTTAGAACCGGCGGAGAAATAGTATGGCATTAGATTGGAAACAGGCAATAGATTTAAAGCGTGAGCAGGTTGTTGGTTTGGATATAGGCAGCGCGTCTGTTAAGCTTGTCGGGCTTGGCGGGGGTAGCGGGCATTATACGGCGCAGTTTGCTCAACGGATCGAGACGGGTGTTTTGCCGGATGAGGATGACAAATCCAGGCGGGACAAGATGGTATCTGCGATCCGGGCGTGTTTTGAAATGAGCAGGATGCAGACGAGGCAGGTAGTGTGCGGGGTGAGCGGGCCGGAGGTGGCAGTTCGGACGTTCTGCTTTCCGTCGCTGCCGGCGGAGGAAGTGGCAGAGGCGGTAATGCTGGAAGCTGAGCAGGTGTGCCCGTTCGATGCGCGGAGCAACGTGGTGGATTACCAGATAGTCAAATCAAACGGCAAATCAAAGGCCGCAAACGGCCAGGATATCACGGGGTTGATGGTCGCGGCGACGAAAGATGTTATCCGTCGCAAGATCGAGCTTGTAAACGGTTCATATCTTAACTGCGCGATGATGGATGTTGAAGGGCTGGCGCTGGCGAACTGCTTCGGGCAGACGGAGGAGATCGAGGATGGGCAGGTTGTGGCGATAGTCAATATCGGCGGGGCAAGCACGAATATCGTAATACTGACAAAAGAAGGGCTGCCGTTCGTTCGCGATATAGCTTACGGCGGGGATATGATATTTAACCAGATCGGCCTGGAATTCAATACAAGCAGGGGGCAGGTGGCGAGCATATTCGCAGGCGGCGAAGGCAGACGTAAGGAAGAGATACTTGCGGGGCTTGGCAAGGCTTGCAGCAAGCTTATTTCGGATATCAACGAATCGCTTCGATATTATGTTATCGAGCGGAGGACGGCGGCTATAAACAAGGTGTATATCTGCGGAGGATTTTCGCAGGTGAATGGGTTTAGTGAAATGGTGGGGTCGCAGATCAACTGCCCGGTGGCGGTATGGAATCCGCTGGCGAAATTTCCGGCGGCAAATGCTGGTGTGCGTGATGTAGTTGAGAGGAGCGGGCCGGCGTTTGCGGTTGCGGCTGGGCTGGCGATGAGGACGATATAGGACTAGGGAAGAAGAGAAATTGTTGCGGGTTGCGAGTTACGAGTTGCGGGTTAAGAAAACTTCACCACGGAACTCACGGAACGCACGGAAGTTGATATAGAAAGTTGAGCCACGGATTACGCAGATTAGGATAGGATAGTCATGTATACAATAGATTTGCTCAAAGGGCAGGGTATTCCGATCAAGAACAGGCGAGGGGGCCTGATGCTGGTGCTTGCGACGTTCGCGGTGCCGCTGGTGGTGGCGGGAGTGCTTTACGGGTTCTATGTCAAGGGCACAACCGAAGTGATGCTGCTTGAAGGCTCGATACAGGATCGAAGTGATAAGATCGCGGCGCTTGCTTCTGCGGTGGATGCCAAAAAGAAGATGGAAGCCAAGTGCTCGGCGATGAAGAACTGCCTTGGCGATATAGCTGCTCACATGAATACCAATGAGTGCTGGAGTGATATAATCAAGACGGTTGTGGATAATATTCCAAAGGAGATGGTGGCCAGTAACGTTGAGATCAAGATCAATTCTTTCGCCAGGCCCGAGGCGGATAAGGCAAACTCAAGCGTGATGAAGAATGTGGAGTATATCGCGCGGACGCTGAAGATAAGCCTGCTTGGCGATCCAAAGAGGAGCGGCATCGACGCGGTGAGGGGTTTTGTGGCGTCGCTTGATCAGGATGCGATGCTGTCTGCGAGGATCGAAGATGTGCGTATTGTGGGCCAGGAAGAGCAGACGGCCGATAAGTATAGCAGGATGCGGTACGATATAGAATGCGTTTTCAAGGCACAAAGAAAATAGGTTAAAATATGCAGCCGATCTACAAAAGATATATAGCGACGGTAACGATCATCTGGGCGGTTTGTTTTATACTGCTGATCATGGCGTACCTGTTCATACTGGTGCCCCAGGATATGGTGATCGCACAGAAAGCACAAGACCTTGCGGTGAAAGATATGGAACTTAAACATGCTATCGACGCCGATAGTGAGGAGACAAAGGCTAAGCTGGCGAGCCAGTTGAGCGGGCTTTGTCAGTCGGCGGGGAATTACGCGCTTTCGATAGACGCGGCTTCGAAGCTGGCGTTTGATGTGGGGCAGATAGCGGCGGAACTTGCTGTGGCGGATTTCGCATGCTCGGTGAACAGCCAGGAGCTGGTAAGCTCGATAACGGACTGCAACGGTATCGGTATGATGGCGCTAACGGTAAATTACAAATCCAGCTTCAATAAATTCGCGATGTTCGTCAACAAGCTTGAGCGGAACAGGCCGGCGATCTTTGTTGATCGATTTTCAATAGACAACAGGAGCAGCGACGGCGACTTGCACCAGGTGACGATGCTTATAAAGGTGTTTGTGAGCAAAGTTCCTTTTACAAGCGAAATGCCCGGTGTCAAGATCGCATCGAGCGAGGTTTCAAAATAGGTTTGAGATGAAAGTAATAGCGGTATCAAATCAGAAGGGCGGATGCGGCAAGACTACTACTGCCGTTAATCTCGCGGCGGCACTGGCGCAGAGCGGCAAACGTACGCTGCTTATCGATCTTGATGCGCAAGGCCATGCTACGCTGGGCACGGGCCACAATCCGCATAACCTGGCGATGAGTACCTATGACGCTCTTACGAAACCGGATGTGCCGCTAAGCAGCGTCGTGCTGCGGACGCGCATAGAACATCTTGATGTGAGTCCCGCGAATATATTGCTTTCGGGCGGTGAACTTGAACTGGCAGGGCTTGAAGGCAGGGAATATGTGCTTACACGCAAACTTGCGGCTACGCAGAACCGCTACGATATATGCGTTATCGACTGTGCGCCATCGCTGAGTGTGCTTACGCTTAATGCCCTTGCGGCGGCTTCGAGCGTGCTTATACCGGTGCAAGTGCATTATTACGCGATGGAAGGTCTTCGCCAGCTGCTTGACACGATCGATATCGTACGCGAACGCTACAATCCGTGGCTTAATATTTCCGGCATACTGCTTACATTTGTCGAGCGGACCACTTTGAGCAGGCAGGTGGAAGAGCAGATGCGGGACTATTTCAAGTCGCTGGTTTTAAAAACCGTTATACATAGAAATGTGAGATTGGCCGAAGCCCCCAGCGCGGGAGAGCCGATATCAACGTATGCGCCCGAAAGTGCGGGTGCCCGTGATTACGCGGCTTTGGCCCAGGAGTTATTCGATGAAGCCCAGAACCGGACTAAGCAGGAATGTATCGTCAATCTTTGACGGGGCTCCCGTCCCGAACCCGACAGCGGCTTTAAACCCGACTGCTAGCGGAAGTTCCCTGTCCTCTGCCGGGCAGGATTTGAACAAGACCTCGCTTAAAACGCGGTATGGTGATGTTGCGCAGAGTCTTGGGCACAAGCTGTTTACACCGCCTGCGGGGGTTAGTGACAGCCGTCAAAAGACAGCTACGATAATGATGTTGGTGCTGCTTGTGGTATTTTTGGCGGTGGTCTATTACGTTTTCATCAGTTCGCCGTCAGCAAAGCCGGTAGTCGCGGCTGTACCGGTTAAAGTTGAGGCGGTGCCTGTGGCTGCCAAGGAAGAAGTGATACTCTGGAAGACTCCTGATGCGTATCCGCTGAACATGTTCGATCCTATGGCGCCGGGCAAGAGCGACGAGATGGTCATTATTCCCGATTCGAATATTCCAGCGGCAATTTCGCTGGCGGTAAAGGGTATCGTTTTCAGTGAAGATAAGCCATCGGCTATCGTAAATGGCGAAGTTGTTTACGAGGGGCAGACCATAGATGGGGCTACAGTAACAAAGATCAATCGCAAGAATGTGGAATTTTTGGCCGATAGTAAGACATGGACGCAGGAAGTTCAACGCTGAGTAGGGTGGAATTAAGAAAGGATTATAAGATATGCTTATGAAGTACTCACCGAGCGCGATTGTAACCGTGGTTGCATTGACGCTCATAATTGCTGGGAACAGTGGTTACGGACAGACTGTTACGGTTATTGACGCAAATACTGACGGCAGCGCGGCGGCCAAGATGCAGGTGCTTACGCCTATTGAACAGCGGATGCGGAAGACTGTAAGCATAGACTTCAAAGAGACGCCTATTGAGGACGTGCTGCGTATATTAAGTCAGCAGGCTGGGGTGGATATTGTTAAAAGCCCTAAGGTGACGGGGCCGGTAACGGCGACGTTGACCAATGTGCCGCTTAGCGAGGCTTTGCAGAATATTTTGGCTGTGCATGGTTTCACATACCTGGCCAGTGATAATATGATCCGGGTTGTGCTTTCCGATGAAGTGTCCGTCGATCAGACGAAGCTTACAAGCAAGGTTTATCGAATAATGTATGCTAATGTGAAGGATGTCGCGGCGGCGCTAAAGGATTTTATTTCAAAGAAAGGCGAGATATCATACAGTCAGGGTACAAATAATCTTATAGTAACCGACAGCGAAGATAAGATTCGGGCGATAGATACATTCATTAAGGAAATCGACAGGATCACGCCGCAAGTGCTTGTAGAAGCAAGGATTTATGATATTTCATCGGATGAGAGCCTTGACCTTGGTATCAAATGGCAGGCAGGGAGAGTGGGTGCGGATATACAGCAGACGGTAAGCAGCGGGAGCTCAACCGGCGAAGGCGTTATAAATAATCCATATAATAATGCTGATATTGGAACGGTCGGCAATACACTGGTGGATTCGACTGGCAAGAGCAAGACAGATCCGCATGTTACGGGGCTTTTCGACAGCGCTACAAACAAAACAGGCAGCGGCGATGGGTTGCTGAGGTTCGGGTTTTTGAATAAATACGTCAATATTGATGCTTTATTGAAGGCTGAGCAGAAGACTTTGAGTGCGAAACTGCTCGCGAATCCCAGTGTGCTGGTTCTGGATAACGAGGAGGCATATATCAAGATCGTTGAGGAAGTGCCTTACCAGGAACTTAGCCAGACTTCGGCGGGCGGCAATATAGGCACGACGCAATTCAAGGAAATCGGAGTGGATCTCAAGGTAATTCCACACGTTACGGACGATGGGTATGTAAGGCTAGCGCTTAAGCCGTCGTTCAGCACACAGGTTGCGACGTTTGGACTTGCTGTGCCGGGTACAAGCCAGCTTAGCCAGGTTCCCGTAATAAATAAACGCGAAACGAATACTGTGGCACTGATTAAGGATGGCGAGACAGTGGTTCTGGGCGGTTTGAAGAAGAAGGCAATAAACAAGGAACTGCATAAAATACCGCTGCTGGGCGATATACCACTGGCTGGTTGCCTATTCAGGTTCAAGGGCGAACAGGTTATAAACAGCGAGCTGGTTGTATTTATTACGCCCTATGTTCTGACAAGGCCTGTACTTACACCGCATCAAATTCGGCGGCTGGAAGAGACCAACATAATTCCGCCTGAGGCGAATTCGCCGCTGATACTTGATAAACTCAAGAAAAATTAGTGGCACGCTGGCGAAAATCAGACCCCTGGGAAACCGGGGGTTTTTTGTTGGCGGGCCAAATTGTTACGGGTTGCGAGTTACGCGTTGCGGGTTTGAAAGAGAATGTAATGACAAAACGCGGGGATAAATTTTCGGCGAGGAGCAGTACTTAAGACGTAGAGTTTGGATGGGAAAAATGCGGTTTTGGGATGGAAAATTGGGTTTTAATGGGCGGGTGCTGTGGGTTTTGCCAGCGGCGGGGTTCGTTTTGTTCTCAATTTTCGCGTTTTTGGCGGCTAGAGGTGGGTTTGAGGTGGGAAGGTACGCGGGGGTTTGCGGGTTTTATCAGAAATATCAGCGGCCTTGCCCTGGGTGCGGCATGTCACGGGCGGTAATAGAGTTATATAAGGGTAACGTGGGCGGGGCGATTTATGAGCAGCCTGCGGCGGTCGTTTTTGTTGTAATGGGGTTTATCTGGGCGGTTGCGGGGCTGATCGCGGTGGTGAGGGGGAAGAGATTAGGGCTTGCCGAGAGGATTAAACTTAAGTATATTGTTTTGCTGATACTTACGGTGCTGCTGGCGGGGTGGGCATGGCGGTGGATTATAGATTTATAGAAGAAGAAGTCAGGATTCAGGATTCAGGAGACAGGATAAAAACATTCATGCAGAGGAGCGGAGAAAGCGGAGAAGAAAGATTAAGCACGGATTTCTAGGGATATATATCGCACAAACCCCCGATTGCCATCGGGGGCTGGTTTTTGGAAAGGTTTTAAAGTGAGTACTAAGCTGGTTTTGGCGCTGGTTGGAGTGGGGATTTTGGTTTCGGGATGCGCG
>MHYB01000015.1:0-129 GCA_001824635.1 Planctomycetes bacterium GWF2_50_10 | reverse complement strand
GGTGAGTCCGTCGGCGGCGGAGGTTAAGCTTAAGGCGGAGTATAACCTGGTCGACAAGGAGCCTAACAAGATACTGATCCTGGTGGAGCAACCGCCGACAGATACAAGTACTTCAAATATAAGGCTTTA
>MHYB01000014.1:60416-60626 GCA_001824635.1 Planctomycetes bacterium GWF2_50_10 | reverse complement strand
GACTAAAAAGCTATCACCCTGCGAAGCTGCTACAGGTTCGCCATATTTCCAGCCGGCATCTGCTGTGGATTTATTCAAGTCCGTCCAATCAATAAAAGCCCAACCAGGCACCTTACCAATTAAACCATTTTCCTTAGTACATTGTTCAAAAGCTTTTAATATAGTTTCGACACACCCAAGCCTTTCCTGAACAAAAGAAATATTGCCTCG
>MHYB01000014.1:40760-60385 GCA_001824635.1 Planctomycetes bacterium GWF2_50_10 | reverse complement strand
TACACAAGGCTGAACAATGGAATTGGATTCTGATTTCGGCATGGGAAATTACTTTGTGGCAAACCATTGGAACCACGTGATAAGTCAAACATTGTAATTGCTTCACAGCCAAGCCTATCATCGTTACACAAAACATAAGACAATAACGCCATTATCCGAGCGTCGCCTATGTATTGCAGTTGTTCATAATATGGACAATCCATATATGTCTCGCCGGCGCAAAGCTCCATAGTCCGGAAACCAGGTTCAATCAAACTATCAAACCAGCCGTCAGCCTCAAACTTCGCCTTAAGTTCAAGTGGATACCCTGTTGAGCGATACGACAAGGCATTTAGCTCAAGGGGCTGATCTGAAGTCTGAATGTCAAGTTCCATGTATCGCCAGCAGCGCCACCAGAAAGGCTCAAGAATGACATCACGTTTACCTTCTAACCTGAACCGGTCAGTAATCCCGACCAATATTCTATCGCCAACTTCGTTGCGGTTGCCCTTACTCCTGACATCATCGGTCGATTGCAAGCCTTCCTGATATGTAACATCGACAGAAGTGCCACATCCGCCACTTACTAATATAGTCGGATAGCCAGCGACTAAATTCCCTTGGTCTAAAAGAATTTTGTATCTGCTGTGAGCTGGTATTGTTATCACTTTAGCTGTATCAGATGGACATTGGGCAAGTGATGAAATCTTATTTTGTAAAGCGTCATCATGAATTGTAATATCTTGCATTATTACGCGTCTGCAGCATCCCAAATTGTGTTTCTCTGCTTTCAAAGCTGGAATTGTCCTTGGATGCAAATTCCACTGCATAAGTAATTGATGATGTCCTTGCTTATGGTTTCTGGAATACCCAAGAGCCTTTACCGGCACAAATTCCTTCTCCAATACCTCCCTTGCAGGACATGTATCTTTTAAGGTGAAGCCCGTCATGTCATATCCAACACCAATGCAATAAGCATCTTCTGGCACTGGAATGGTTCCGTTACCATGCCACCTTTTATATTTCCATGTTTCCAGCGGACCACTCATCTTGCCATCGGCATCCTCCACCACCGCAAGAAAACCTGGCCGTGAGCTTATTTGAGCTGATGGAGCAGTATCCCTTTCATGCCACACTACTGCTGAGAAAATATGTTCACCGGGCTTTATATTTGATAGATCGTAAGTATCAAAAAAGTACCTGTCCAGCGTTCCCCGTTGAGGTCCCAAACCTACAAATATTCCATCGATATAAAGCTTATATCGGTTGTCAGCAGAAATATGCAGTTTTGCGGGGAGAATATCATTGACCGTAAACCATCTACAGAATTGTACTACTTCGAAACTGTCCCCAGAGTCTTGAGTCCAAACCCAATTCCCAGGCCAGGCATTGGCATCAAATGGTAACTTATTGATCAATTCGAGCATTAATGTAATATCCTTTCTAAATTGCTTGACACTGCAGGATTCAAATCCTTCTTTCAAAAAAACGAGGGCTCACATGAGGATCTATGTGAGCCCTTCGATTTGTTGCTAAAAAACATATACTTGCAAAAAGTATCACCCTCTTTTACGGCGAATCATGCTCAATCCGCCAAGGCCTAGCAAAATCATTGTGACTGGTTCGGGTACTGTTTCAAAACGCACCTCGCTCAAACCCTCATGGCTTACACTTTCAAACGTGCCGAAATTCCATTTCACGGTCAAAATTATTGATTTAATGCCGGTTATAGCACTAAGATCAAGCTTGTTATTACATACATAGCCATCTGTGCCTGGAGCCTGGGCAAGTATCTGATAAGCATCGCCTCCGCCCAAACGATTCCATGTAGTACCATTGGTGGAATAATCAACAGCGACGGTTTTTAAACCACGCGAGAGATAGCCGGGGTTATTGTAGTTCCAAATCCACATTTTGCTGATGTCCTGAGGAGTACTAAATGTGAATTGAATCCAGCCATCACCATTAATTCCACTTGGGGAAGTGTTGTGTACATAAGTACCCTGGCGCCACTGAGGCAGCCATCGGCCATCATCCACAGCACATAGATAATTCTGCATATCTGTCGCATCTGCCTTAAGTGTCAGATCAGGCTGCAATCCTGAACCGTCGATCATATGAACAGCTTCGGAACCGGCCCATTCACCCGCAGCCGTAAGAGTTATTTGACTTGCATCAATAAAACTCGCCCGCACAGCACCACTGAAACACAACAGTAAAACCGCTACATAAATTCTTTTACTTAACATCGTTTTCTCCTCTCAATTTAAAAACTAATAAACTTAGGTCACATTAAACCGTAAACAAATTAAATTCTATTCCAAAACGTAAACATCCAACTCAGTTTTCACCTCCTCTTTTAATATTCTCAACTTACTCTTTTTCACAATTTAATATTCGGTTCACGCATTTACAACTGATCGTTTTCAGACTGGCTAACATGCATTCCGTTTTTACTATTCAAAATCCGTCGTAAAACTCCACACACTGCCTTTCCAAACAGTGCCGCCATTCACTTCATCTACACGCCAGTAATAAACCTGACCAGGATTGAGGTTTTCGGCATTATAGCTGGAGTGATCTCGAGGATAATGGCCTCGGTATATCCCATCAGTACTCTGGAGCCAACTTTGTGCCACTTTGGCGAAATCGGCAAAATTCACCTTACCATCATCATTAATATCAGCCCAATATTGTGAACTTACGGGAGGCGAACTTAACCATTGATCGGCCAAAACCCGTATATCACTAATGTCAACAAGGCCGCTTCCATTCACATCGCCAAATAGTGGAGTTGCACTTTGAACCGCTGTCTCATCAGTGCCCAAATATACATTATGCGAAACGGCAGTGTCTCCGGATAGCCAACTCAATACTGCGGCGGGGTAAGCGACGTCGGAACCTGTGTCAGCCGGACTGGGCGTATTCGCGTATGAGGTTGGGATTCTGAAACGAACCTCACTTAAACCGTAATAGTCATCATAACCATAATTTCCTTCGATCATTGGTGCCGTAAGCACCACATATTTAACATTTACTCCGCCAAAATTGATCTTAATTTCACATGCATAATCATCCAGTCCAGAAGCTTGGAGGAAGACAAAATAGTCATTGGCTCCATCCATCAGACGTGTCCAAACAGCTCCGTCAGAGGAGTAATCTATGTGGACTCTCTTAAGACCACGACCAGTTTGTCCATAAGTTGCGGGTGGATTATAATTCCATACCCACATCTCTTGAGGTTGATAAACTTTACCAAACTCATAAGCAATCCAGGCCGCCCCTGTAGAGCCACTCGGAGAAGGCGTCATTCCGCCAGTCGTATGGTAAGTCGTCCAGAAATGTATTGAGTCCGTATCATGAAGTAGGTCGGGCGACAGACCAGAACCGTCAACAGTTCTTACTCCAGGCATATCAGACATTTCACTGGATACCTTTACGAGAATGTTGTTGCTATTGATCCAGCCGTTATCATTAGACAATGTACGAAAATTCCAGACCGCACCGGGCCATATGGTTAATCCATCACTGCTAACCTCATCAACACGCCAGTAGTACATCGTGCCCGGTACTAGAGTTGGAGTATATGTGGTGCCGGTTTGTCCCTGGCCCACCATAACCCCTTGCGGGTTGGCTCTGGTTGCACTGGTCACCGCTGTTTGATTGGTACCGAAATACACATCATGCTTACTTGCAAGCACTCCTGCTGTCCAGCTAAGTACGGAATTTGTAGCTGCAAATGGAGCGCCGTCACTTGGGCTTGGGAACTCTGCGGCCAATCTGGGGATTTCAAAACGCACCTCACTAAGGCCATAATAGTCGTCATCCATCCAGTAATGACCGTCAATCAGTGGAGCTGTTAGAACAACTTGATTAACATCAGCTCCGCCGAAATCTACCTTTATATCGCAGGCATAATTATTTTGACCTGGAGCTTCAGTAAAGATGAAATAATTATTTGTGCCATCCATAAGACGGGTCCAAGTCACGCCGTCAGATGTATAATCAATGTGAACTTTCTTTAGGCCGCGGCCTGTTGGCGACCCCTCCGGATCAAAAAGTGGATTATAATTCCAAACCCACATCTTATTAAGCTTATAAACTTTGCCAAACTCATAAGCGATCCATGCAGCGCCTGTAGAACCGCTTGGCGAAGGCCGTTCACCGCCGTTGGTGTGGTAAGTCGTCCAGAAATGTGTCGAGTCCGTATCATGTAGCAGGTCTGCTGATAATCCTGAACCATCAATTGTTCTTGTTCCAGGCATATCACTTATTTCACTAGATACATCCACTGAAATGTTTTTGCTATTAATCCATCCTCCGCTATCAGTTGCAAGCGTAGAAAAACTCCAGACATCCCCATCATAAATCGCCAGACCATTGCTCTCGACCTCATCTATACGCCAGTAATAAGTTGTTCCCTGAGTCAAAACACCGGTGGCGTAAGTTGTGGCAGTTTGCCCCTGACTGACCAGGACCCCTTGAGGATTTGCGCGTGAGGCACTAGCAACTATTCCCTGGTCAGTGCCGAAATATACATCATGTGTAGCTGCAGTCTGCCCTGCTGTCCAGCTAAGTATCCTGTTTGTAGTCGCCGCAAAACGAAAAGCGTTGGTTGGATTTGGATTTTCGGCTTTTCCAATAAGATCAAGATTTGTGCTGAACAGCACTTCACTGAGGCCACCGTATTGCGGGTCGCCGTAGATACCATCAGCGAAACGTGCTGTCATGACGATTTTCTTAACTGTTAAACCATCGAAATTAATTTTGTTATTGCATATATAGCCATCGGTGCCTGGAGCTTTGTTAAATGTAAAAAAGTAATCAGTTCCGCCCAAGCGAGTCCAAGTACTCCCATCAATGGAATAGTCAATCGCGACAAACTCCCAACCTCGCTCTGCGTGATTTATTGCATTGTGATTCCAAACCCAAATTTGGCTAATTGCTTGAGGCGTACTGAATGTAAATGCAACCCAGCCGTCTCCTTGAAGGCCGCTGGGAGACAGGTTTGGCTGAGGCGTATTGGGTACGTTCCATAGCCAACGCGAATAATCTATGCGATATGTCCATAAATCTTCAAAACCTGGAGCAGTGGTGTTAGCCTTATGTTTTAGGTCGGTTCCCAACCCAGAACCATCGATAATCTTGCTGGGCGGATTCCAATAAACAAAACCGTCCACGTCATCAGAAGTTGTCAGGGTTATAAGGCTTGCGTCAACCCAGCCATCAAGTGGATCAGGCAGTACCGCTAAGGAAATACTGCTGAAAAACAGTATCAACATTGCTGCAACATACTTTTTATTTACCATCATCAATTCCTCCTACCACTCTAAAATATAAATCATAAAAAAATTGTTTTTCACTTTATTGATTTGGATCTTCTATTTATAATTTGTCATCCATGCTGGCCACGTCACTGGATACTCATCTGTTTTATAGTTACGATGCCATTTTTGTTTCCATAATTCTCTAAGACCTATTTTTCTAACTGAAAAATCTAGAAATACGCTATTCACTGCGCCTGCGTGACGATCAATAGAAAACGTATTAATTGTCGAACTGTAGTCACGAGTGTAAGCGTTCTTATCCAGTGGCTTGTTATACGATCCGCCATTTTTAGGGTCACTGATATTAGCCGGCAAAGCACCACTAAATGCGGCATCCAGCATCAAAGGAATATTGCTGGCACCGTTTATATTGGGGGTTCTCCAGAAGTTTTTAGCTTGATATCCGTATGGATTTACTCCAGAAGTTGGATTTAGAATCCACGAATTTATACCATAGCTGGACCAAGCCATTTTACCGGTCCTTTCGCCATTTTCAGAAAATTCATAAGGCCCCCACGCCTCGAATGTACTGCCGATATAACGTGTTGATTTCGGGTCGTATTTCTTAGCCGTAGGACAAAACCACATTCCTTCAGCAGACGCATATTTCCACAGTTTGGCAGGCCACCAATCATCCAGGGTGTCAACACCCGCTGCTGTCATGCCACGGAAAAACTTTCCGTTATAATCTTGGGAATACATCGTCCACGCCAAACCCCACTGTTTAAGATGCGCCGCACACACAACGGATTGTGCCTGTTTTCTGGCTTTGCCAAGAGCCGGCATTAATATCGCTAACAGCAATGCAATTATCGAAATGACAACCAACAACTCGACAAGTGTAAAAGCGGTCCTACGCCTCATCTTGTTCTCCTACGCATTTTTGTACCAAGACAGCAGTTCATTTATTGCTTCCGGAGGATTGATGCTCATATCTCACCTCTTACCTCCTTTGCAAAGGGGTGACTGATCTAACCTTAGACTTAGAACTTTCGGTATGTTATAACAAACATCAAACACTGTCAACATAATTGTTTGCTATTTTTGCAAATGAGTAGCTTCTCTTTTTTGTGTAAAAGTAAGCTATATCGATGTAAACGTAGTGCAGTAAAGAATTTAATTACATATATTGCACAGTTTTTAAACATGAAAATACAAAAACTAAATCTATGCTTGACGCACCATATGCTTTATTGTATCATAATACAAAAGGAGTTGTTAAGAGAATGAATGTATTAGCTACAACACAAAAAATTGCATTAAAAAGCCTGCGAAAAGACCCCATTCACCGCCAGCTTTATCAAATTCTTCGTGAACCGATTATGTCTGGCATGTACAGACCAGGGACCAGGATACCTACTGAAGCTGAATTAACGAAGCTATATGGTGTCAGTCGAGTTACCGTTCGCCGCGCACTCCAAGAACTTGCAACAGAAGGGTTGATTGAGGGCCGAAAAAGTCAAGGTACATTTGTTCGTACCGGGGCTAACATACTTGCTAAACATAGGTATCTTTTTGTCCACGATAACACTTCACCAGTAAGTTACCCCTATCTCCAATTACTTTTGCAGGGCATACAAAGCATGGCACAAAATATTAAATTTCGCCTTGAGATGCTAGCTACAAGTCTTGGAGAGGAACGCTCCGCCAAAGACGCCATGGTTTCTGACTTTATCGAATCAGCGGATTTCAATGGAGTAATAGCATTAACAGGATATTTGACACAAGAGGAAGTACTACGACTTGAAAAACGTGACATACCTGTTGTTATCATAGGCCATGCTTATGATCAAATCGTTCTTGGACCGAAAACAGTTAGAATTGAATGCGACGCCCAACATGGATTGCTTTTGATTTTAACATATCTTTTACGGCTAGGACACCAGAAGATCGGGTATATAGGCAAGCCGCTGTCAGAGTTTGAACAGCATAGAGAGTTGATTAGCAAAATATTCGTCAATACGGGGCTTAAATTCGACCCGGATTGCTATGAACCGAGTGATTATGGAATTAATCCGGCAAGTCAGGCATGTTTTCGTCTGCTGGAAAAGCACCCTGAACTGGATGCAGTGCTATGCTTAGATGATCTTCAGGCCGTGGGTGCACTGCAGTATTTACGTTCCATCGGAAAAAAAATCCCTCAAGAAATAGCATTAGCCGGAGGAGGCAATTTTCTTGAGGAACACTCACATTTTGATATTACCACAATAGATCATAGATTAAGAGAGCAAGGCTCTGTCGCCGCAAAGTGTCTTGAGGATATGATCGCTGGAAAACAGGTCGAAAAGCATATTTGTCTCGAACCCCTGCTAATAAAAAGAAAAACAACGTAAATTGCTGCATCGATAGGCAGTTAGGATTGATTATGTTATGTAAACGAT
This sequence comes from Planctomycetes bacterium GWF2_50_10, assembly GCA_001824635.1. Classification (GTDB taxonomy): domain Bacteria; phylum Planctomycetota; class Phycisphaerae; order Sedimentisphaerales; family GWF2-50-10; genus GWF2-50-10. The sequence goes on along the minus strand of MHYB01000014.1, from coordinate 52,698 downwards.
TTTTCGCAGTCATTCTGATGATGTATTTGAGTTGTGTTGCATTGGCGGTTTTGCCAGATCCCAGTGATGGTTGGGTTGACGCAAGCACTATAAATGTTATTACCTCAGGTGAATGGCCTGGCTCTGGTTCCACGCACCTGATTGATGGTTCAGGTTTATCGGCGGACTTGAACCTTACGGCAGATTCCACAGATACACAAAACTGGTTGTGTCATATAGATGATGGCCGTTGGGTGGATCGCTTTGCGAGCCCACTGATACACGATACATCTCCCAGTGGCGTAGTGTATACAGATGGTTGGATTGCATTTACTTTCAGTACACCTCAAACGATTAGCCAAATGTGGGTTTGGAACTATAATAATCCAAACTATCTTGGACGTGGTTGGGAATCTGTTGCGGTTGATTATTCTGCCGACGGCACTACCTGGACGCGTTTGGGTGGAGGCGATACCTATCTTACATTTGCTCAAGCTACTGGTACAAACAGTTATACCTGTAATAACAAAATCGATTTTGGTGGCATAACAGTAAAAAAAATAGTCTTAAGCTTGAAATGGGCTACTGGCAATTATGGTGATACAAGCCATGCCGGTTTGAGTGAAATACTATTTAAAAAATCTGAATTGACGGCTGCTTCTCCTAATCCAGAAAATGGTTCTATTACAAATGTAAACCCAATACTTAGCTGGACACCAGGGGCCTTAACGGTTTCTCATGATGTCTATCTGGGCACTGATCAGATTGCGGTACAGAATTCAACTCCGCTGTTGGGCGATATAAATGGAAGTGGTCGTGTTGACTTCACTGACATAGGGCTTCTCGTTGAGCAATGGCTGCAGTCTCCCCCATTAAATTCACAGTATTGGGCAGATATTAATGATGATGCCAAAGTGAATTTTGCTGATTTCGCTAAAATTGCGGAAGAGTGGCTGGAACTTAGCGATGGTATCTATCGAGGCCATTATCCGTTAAATCATTCCAACTATGATCCTGGTGAGCTTGAACCTGGTACTACTTATTATTGGCGAATCGACGAAGTTAACGGCAGTAGCGTCTGGCCTGGCAGTTTATGGAACTTTACAACGATAGAAGGCACTAATATTTCAAATGCATCGCTTGGAGCTATAGCTGTACCCTCTTCACAGTCAGACAGTATGAGCTATGAAGTGGAAAATATTATTGATGATGATGCAAATACATTCTGGCTGTCAGCCTTAGGAACATTCTCAAATTGGATAGAAATAAGGTGGCCTCAGCCAATATACGCAACCACTGTTGTTGTCGATGAGAAAGCCGGATACCTGTCAGCCTCGTATCGAATAGATGTATTTAGTGTAAATACAAACTCCTGGCAAACAATAGTCGGACCAAAAACTAATCCAATCCCAGGCCAAACTATAATTGAAGCTTTTAGCGCAATTGAAATTACAAAAGTTAGATTCTATGCACTTGCTCCATATAACGGGGCAACACAGTCCGGCATTACTTCGATGCAGGTTTATGGAACACGGGATTGGATCGCTGCCTGCAAATCGGAACTACCGCCGTATAAACCTGACCCTGCCTCATTTCCCGCAGTCAGTAGTGCCGCTAATTATAAGTGCACATACTTTAGTGCAACTCCGACGGCTGTAGTACCAGGATCAAAAGTGCTAATAAATCTGAAGATGCGTAAAGCCACTGCTGATACGACCAATTATGGTTTTCAGGTTCGTATTGGGGAATTAGCCTCTAACGCCCAATATTTTGACTATACCAATTATGCGGACTATACTGTAGCCGTTTCAGAGATCAATCCTCCAACTCCAACCAGCCAATGGGTTATAAACAGGGATTATCCGCTGACAATCAGTGTATATATACCTCAATGGGCTCCTCACGCTAATATGCCTGTCATAGTAACCCCCTTGTGCGCAGCTTCGCGCGGGACAATTACAAATGTTGCTAATAATATTATAGGAACGTTTAAGATTCAGCGGTTTGCAACCGATCCTGTGCCATGGCCGACGGCAGTTCCCACTACAACAATTGCAATTGAAAATGATCAGGCAAATCTTTATGTAAATGGAAATCTGGTTCAGCCGTATATAATGACGACGCCGGATTATACAACATATCAAAGTATGGGTGAACAACTCGTTGCTACATGCAAACTTTGGCGGTTATTGACGACAAAATCTGTAGATGCATCGTATGGAACGCCAGAAGGCGATGCCGAGAATGCAGCATGTTTTGCCGAGTTGGATCAGAAAATAAATAATCTACTAAAAGTTGACCCAAATGCCTATATCTTACCTGCTTTTATGATCCGCGCAAGTGAAGCATGGTCATCCAGATGGCCCAATGATAGTACTGTGCTGTCAAATGGAGAGCGGTTTCCTTATTCATATTCTCTTTCTTCCGCCAGATGGGCAAGTCAACTTGACTATGATTATCGTGCGCTGGTGGCACATCTGATGACACAGAATTATAGCGGTCACATTATAGGTGTTAGTTATGAGATGGCCAAAGAAACTCAATATTGGGGTTGCTGGGAAAATACCTCTGATACACCTCGCAACAGCATGGTTTTAGGCGATTACAGTTCTGCGCATATAACCGAATTTAGGGCATGGCTCCAGGCAAAATACGTTTCCGAGGCTGCGTTGAAAACGGCGTGGCACGATTCGAATGTTACTTTTGCTACTGCATATCCAACTCCCTCCGTACTTCGACAGATGGATTCCACGCTTATGTTCAAAGATCCAGGAGTCACCAGAATGCCAATGGACTACTGGGAGTTCCATGCTGAAGCAATGGCCAAAATGGCGATTGTTGCAGCAAAAGCTATTAAGGAAGCCAGCGGCAACAAGTATATAACCGGACTTTGGGGATTTTACAGTAACGGAGTCTATGCTACCGGAACAGAACCTGGCAAGCTGGTGCACATGGGACATACAGCCTTGCAGACCGCACTGGCGTCGCCCTACATCGACTATTTTGCGATCCTTCATTCGTATGCACATAGGCAATGGGGTGAGCCTACAATTGCCTATCAACAGGGGCAGAGCATACGCCAGCATGGGAAGATGGTCATTGTTGAACTTGATATGCGTACGTTTTTCACGCCGATAGTTTTTAACGATCGCACGTTCAGCGAACCGGAAACCCTTTCTGTAATATATGAGAATATCTGGGGCGCTGCACTAAGAGGTGACGCACTGTGGTGGGTTGGCTTTTCGGCCGGCGCTACGGGTTCAGACCGCAAAAGTATTCCATGGTTCGCTTCAGAAAGTGTAAATGAAGCTTTGGTGAAAAGTAAGAAGTGGTATGACGGTATTCGCGATACAGCATCCCCTTCTTCAGCAGAAGTGGCTGTGTTTATTAATAATGCAGATATTTATGCCATGGATGCATTTGATGGTTATAAGCCCCAAGTCAGTGCACAATACCAAACGGTTTTATATGAATTGACTAAATTAGGGACACCAGTGGATTACTATGAACTTAACGATATCACTAAGCCTTGTATGAGTCAATACAAAGTCTTTGTGTTTCTGAGCGCTTATAATCTGACGTCCGCACAAAGAGACGCCATCAAGGCCGTGGTCAGACAAACAGGCAAGACGGCTGTGTGGCTTTACGGTGCCGGATATAACAATGGCACAACTAACGCAGTGGTTAATATCCAGGATTTAACTGGTATGATTACCGAAGTTACACTTGAGAAAAGACTTCCCGTAGTGAGCTTCCTGTCAGGCCATTCATTGACAGCAAATATCCCAGTCGGCTACACTCTTCAACCACATCAATGGGAGCATGATCCAAGACCATATGAGATTGGACCAATATTCAATGTCAATGATGGCAGCGTAGAGCAGTTGGGAACTTATTCTCATAACGGCAAGACTGCCTATGCGGCTAAAATGGTTTCAAACGGCAGGTCGATTTTTATGGCCATCCCGTACATGTCCTCAGTGGTGCTAAGGGACATTTGTCGTGTTTCTGGTGTTCTCCTTTATTCACAGAACGACCTTTATTTGAATGCAGATCAGCATTTTATCCTGATAACTAACGGTTCCACAAATTTCAGCGGCAGTATATCACTACCTCAGTCATCGCAAGTATACGATCTATGGAACAAGACTATCATAGGTACTGGAACCTCATTTAATGCGAGCATACCTGCTAATGTATCGCGTATGTATTTCTATGGAACAAGTACGGAAGTGACCGCTTTTAGAGCAAAAGTCGAATAAATTAGTGGGCCGAGTTTCATCTTTCATTCTATGAGACAGTTGCAGTCCAAGGAAATTCTATATTCGATAGAAATGTGCCAAACAGAGTCGATATAATTTAAGGGAATAACATGTCATTAAAAAACCGTTTTCTTTTATTCAAAGGAATGATTTTATGCCTCAGTATGCATTGTCTTGTACAGTTGGAACCAGCACAAGCTCAACTCACACCAGACGTGTGGCAGATATACCTTGATGCAGAAAATTTCAAGCCGGTTTTGCAAGAGACAAAAGAAGAAGCACTCGATAGTCAAGTGATTGGTGTTGTCTCAAATCGAAAATCAGTTGAACATGCCAAATCCAGTTTTGTATATAAGTGCGGAGAAGGTGCTGCCTTTGAGGTTTTTAACCAGGTACCTGATAGAAAAACCATGAAATGGGTTCTTACCCTTAAACCACAGGACACCAATTCGTTTCAATACTACAAATTGCGATACAAAGCTAAGGGGCTTTACCGCGAATACAATAATTTCAGTGTCGTATCACTGTCAGGAAAAGATGCGTCAGGTAACGTCATTTCGGAGAAGCTGATCGACTGTTCACAAATTGTGAATGATGGTCAGTGGCATGTGTTAATCGGCAAAAAACATATTGGCTTTACGGCTGATAATTTGGAAATCGAGATCAATACTATTGATTCAATCGGTTCATTTGCCATTGATTCTCTGATCTTCTCTGATCAAGTCCCGGACGAGCGGCGGAGTTCAGATAAATTGGGTTCAGATAATATTGAAAGTGCTAGGGCACAGTTCGCCCACATCGATCTTGAATCGCTTTTCAACGATACTTATTCAAATGCTATCAATCGTGTCTTGGAAAAGCATACTATTGCCGTTGATAGCTGCAACGTTTTTGGATCGGAACACCTGTTGCTGCACGGAATTCCATTTAAAGTAAAAGCAGAAGGCAATAATATTGTCACATCTCCAGAAGATACATCAATAAACCAGGGGCAGGTGGAATTTGCCGGATGTCAAGTACCTAAAAAATACTTTTTCCCGGAGAGTCGGGATGATTTGATCAGTTTGAAGGTCGATAAAAAAGTAAGCGAAGCTTTTTTGGTTCTGGTATCAGAATTTCCAGCTAAAGCAGGCCGTTACGGCCTTCCTGATGCGCCTGTTTTCTTCGATGATGTTGAAATGTTTTCGGTAGAACTTGTATATGATGACGGAGAATCTGATTTAGCATTTCCTTATTCATTGGCAGATCACGGATATATTATTAGACGAGCGGTTGGTATCTACGCGGTGCCCGTAGACGAAAATCGCATGCTCAAGTCAATTATTTTTCATAATCGATTTTTTGGCGCTACCGTTAACATTGCTGCAGTAACACTCAATACCAGCCAAGTTAGGATTATACCGCCATTAGTTGCAGAGCCGGAGTTGACACGCGTTCCAATGCTGCCCGAACCACCTTTCAAGCAGGCGTACATCAAACAAGATGGTGATCTAATCAAGTGTGGAAATTCCTACTTTGATCTTGTAATAAATTGTCGCAATGGCTTGGCAATAGAAAAATTGGTCAATCGATGGTCTGCTAGCACATCTCAAGTGCTGGATGCAAATTCTGGTTTGAAGCTTAACGTAGCCAACCATATATTGACAGGACAAGATTTTGCCGTTGAGAAGATCGATATTCAAACCCTTAAAGCGAATATCGAACTGAAAAGCAAAATTGATTCTGTGCCACTCAAACTTACCATACGCTTCACAGTAGATGAAACATCACAGTTGATAATGCGTCTGACTGCGAAAAACACTTCTACAAATCTCATAAAGCCTAAGATCAAATTTCCCTATCTTGAAAACATCCAGATCGGCACGCTAAAGAACACATGGGTTTGCTTTCCACAATATCGGAATGTGATCAGTAATCAAGAAGGATTTCACATCGCCAGCAATGATCATGCTTTTCCCATGCAGTTCTATGATGTTTATAATCCCGAAGTTGGGATCGGCTTGGCTGTTGTAACTCATAATTTAAATCATAGCCCTATAGATTATTCTGTGCAGAAGAACACAAACGGAGTATCTGCTTTCATTCAGTACCCCGAAGAATTCTATAATATAGAAGCTGGACAAACGATCGAATTTCCAGAAACAGCAATTGTCTCTCATAATGGCGACTGGCGTCAAGCAGCAGATTCCTATCAGGCTTGGGTCAAAACATGGTACAAGCCAAATACTTCTTCTCAGAGAAATTGGTTTAACAAAATATCTCTTGTCAAAGATTATTTCCTTCATGAAACAGTGTCATTGCGGGACTTGAAAGTGCCGTCTATGTACAGCAAAAAAGCCGGAGAATTCCGAATAAAGAAATATTTAGAACTTGATAAAGATTACTGGGGCGGCCTCACGCCTGATGTTATTCATTTCTTCCATTGGTCATATTTAGATGCAGATAAAGATGGCAACAAAGAATATGGCGAATATGACTATGATTATTTTGGAGGCCTTGACAAATTCAAGTCGGCTTTAAATACGATACAAAAAGACTTTAATGCCCCTGTGTCCCTTTATATGGCCCCTGACCGTTGCAGTACTGGTACTGAAACTGGCAAACGTATTGGCGAAAAAGCGGTAAAATTGCGAGCCGACGAATCCAAACTCGTTAATGAAACGACATGGTATGTGTGCCCGCAACAGAAAGATTGGCTGGACGATTTCGTCAAAAAGGCTAAAAAAGTACAGAGTGAAACAAATGCTGACATAATGTATTTTGATGTTGTGGGATTCTGGCGAACAAATACTTGTTACTCAAAGGAACATGGCCACCCGGTTCCAAGCTGGTACAATCAGGCAACATATGATCTCGTCAAACACCTGCGAGAAGCCCTTCCGCCTCACGTTGCGATCTGGACAGAATATCCTCTAACGGACCTCAACACACAGTTTACTGATGGTAACATCGCATATTATTATCTTACATTATATGAACTGTGGACAAAATCGCATGATACAATCGAGCGTGCTGAAATGTATTCAGATCCTTCTACGAATCTGTTCCGGTTCATATTCCCAAATGTAAAACAAATCGATCTTCCAATAGGAAATGAAAGCGCGGCAAATGGTGTAAACCGGTTGAAATTTACTTTCTTCAATGGTGATGCCATATATGATAATGGTTGGCTTTCTATGGCAACCAGAACAAGAAAAGAGCTGATGATCAAATCGATGTCTATTAAGAAACAATTCAGTGACTGTTTTTACTCAGCAAATATTACTCCGCTGGTTCCGACAGAACGAGCCAAGGTTTACGCAAATAAATTTGCCGGTAACCGCCAAACCGTTTATACTTTATACAATGGCAGATACACCACTATTCGAGGGCCGGTTTTGGCAATAGAACACAAGGATGGTGCTTCGTATTACGATTTGTGGAACGAAAAAAGTATTTTGCCGAAAATTGTGAATGGCAGAGCTATTATAGATCAAAAGCTCGGTCCCCAAGCACTCGGATGCATCGTGCAGTATGAAAGAAATAAATGATCGTTGTAACAAGTCAGAAAAGCAATACCATATGAATAACGTGCAGTTAGTAGAAAATGGCAATGTTATAACATCAAGTTGTTTACGCGCCGGCGTAGCTAAGAGCGATATTACAACCGAGGCCAAAGGAACAGCTATTAAAGACCCCTTATACGCCAAGGCACTCGTCTTAGACGATGGCAGCACAAAGGTGGTCATAATTGCAATGGATATCACAGCAATAGGTGGCAGACGAATTAGCCAGAGAATGCTCGATGATGTTGGGGAAGATTTTCTTCCCAACCTCCGCAGCCGAATCCAGACAGCGTTGAAAATTCCGGGCTGTAACGTTTTGGTCAATGCCTCTCACACCCATCCGCCGGGAAAACTTTTGTGCGATGATAAAGAACAAGTTGAAAGAACATTCGACGCGGTCAGCCGAGCATTGCAAAATATGACCCCCGTAAAAATAGGCACGGGCGTTGGCTACGAAGACAGGCTAACGATAAACCGAACCCTCCGACTAAAGAATGGCAAACACTGGACCATCCGCCATAGTAATCCCTGCCCACCAGATGAGGAAGTCGCGGATATTGGCCCCATTGACCCTGAAATCGGTATAATTCGAATAGACCGGCTTGATGGTCGGCCGCTGGCGGTAATTTATAATTTTGCATGCCATCTTCTCTTCGGCGATGCGAAAGGGTCTATCACTGCCAATTTCCCGGCAGTAGCATCAAAAGTGATCGAAGAGAATTTGGGCAGTGACGTCGTCGCGTTATTCTTACAGGGAGCAGGCGGGGACGTCGTCGATATACTTTTTAAAGATTTCAATCGTTCCAGGGACGTCGAACCACTAGGCACAATGCTTGGTCTTAGTACCTTGAAAGCCCTGAGAGAAATACAGACTAAAGATGTAAAGCTGAATGCTATTTCGGAAACAATAGAACTTCCCAGGAGAACCGATATTCCTGAACGCATCAAATCTCTGCAGAAGGAACAGAGTAAGCTGCTGGCAACTTTAAGGTATACCAGTCTGGACTTCAAAACCTTCCTGCCTCTTTACGTCAAATATTCCATTAGTTCAGATTACCCGTCGGACTACTCTTACAGGTATCTAAAGGCACAAAAAATCGGCACTGATGAACTTACAGGCATTGATTCTATCAACAGAAAGAATATTGAGAAATATCTCAAGAACGTTAATGCCATGGAGAAATTGACAAAAATTCAGGATGATATAGCAACATTAGAAAAACATCAGGCGATAAACAATGAAGCCGGTGAACCGACAATATCCGCTGAGATACAGGGAATTAAAATTGGTGACTGCATACTGATAACATCTCCGGCTGAAGTACTGGTAGAAATCGGCCTGAATGTAAAAAAGGCTTCGCCTTATAAACACACCTTTATGGCTGCCTACTCAAATGGTTATATGCACTACGGTGCTCCTGAAAGTTACTACGACAAGGGAGGCTATGAAGTCATCGAGTGCCTTCTAGCCCCGCAGTGGCAGGAGTTGTATGAGAAGAAGGCTAGCGAAATAATCCACAGACTGTAATTAATACTCGACTGATTTTACAAAACCAGATAGTTTGCTTTGACATCTCTTGAACGTACGTTGAATTTCACAAAGGGGGCTAGTTGTGACCTCGCTCCTCTGCATCCTATCATCATGAGATTTGCCGCGAATATGCCAATGTGCCGTACAGTCGGTTTGTCTGGACTACACTGCCAAATGCTCCGCTGCCATAACCATAGCGTTGGAAAGTCCTGGTCACCCATATTTGATCAACCTGCCACATGCGCGCAACAAAATGCGCAACAGACATGCTCGTTTGAGCTACTGTTGGGCTTCGGCTGCGCTTCGGTCAGCTTCATAACTCTTTTATTTACAACCATAGTGCTTATTGCACAACAACTTACAAAAAACCTGTATCGGACTAAAAATCCATGTGTCGGTTCAACTCCGGCTCTGCCCATTTCATAAACCACTGCAAACACACTACTTACCTAAAATTACCGCCTGGACTACTTCTTTTGCGATCGTTTCGTAGAGCATAGGCACTATACCCATTATCACGGCGGCGACGGTTAATGCTGTGAGGGTTATGGCGAGGGTGGGGGTTATGGGGAGTTTGATCGCGTTTTCGTCTACGGGTTCGATGTACATTTGGCGGACGATGCGGAGGTAATAATACAGGGAGATCGTGGAGTTGACGGCGGCGACGGCGACGAGCCAGTGGTAGCCGGCTTTGGATGCGACGCTGAAGAGGAAAAACTTGCCGACGAAGCCGCTTAGGGGAGGTATGCCGGAAAGGCCGAAGAGGCCCAGCATCATGGCGAGGGCGATGGCGGGGTTTGTGCGGGAGAGGCCACGGTAATCTTCGATTGTCTCTTTGCCGGTCTGGTTGGAGTACCAGATTATGCAGGCGAAGACGGTGAGATTTGTTACGGCGTAGACCAGCATGTAGAAGATCATCGCGGCGGCGCCGCCGGAATCGGAGGAGAGGAAACCCATGATAAGATAGCCGGCTTGCGAGATGGCACTGAAGGCCATGAAGCGTTTGATGTTGCTTTGGACGATGGCGACGGTGTTGCCCAGGGTCATTGTTATGGCGGCAAAGACGGCGATGAACAGCGAGGCGTCTGCGATGAACTCGCGGCCGATGCCGTAAAATAGCTGGAACATGAAGGCAAGACCCGCGCCTTTGGAGGCGACGGAGAGATAGGCGGTTACGGGGGCGGGGGCACCCTGGTAGACATCGGCGGCCCAGAAATGGAAGGGAACAATCGTGAGTTTGAAACCGATGCCGGCGGTGAGCATGGCTGCCATGAGCCAAAGGGCGGGAGTGTTCTTTAACTGCGATGATACATTAGCGATCGTTGTTGAGCCGGTGATGCCGTAGAAGAGGCCGAGACCATATAGTACAAAGGCTGAGGCCATTGCGCCTATTATGACGTATTTGAGGCCTGCTTCGCCGGAACGGACATCGTCGCGACGCCAGGCGGCGAGGATGAACAGGGGTATGGTGGCGAGTTCGAGGCTGACATATAGGGTTATGATATCTCTTGCGGAGATGAGGAACATCATGCCGCTTATGGTGGCGAGGAGGACGGAGTAGTATTCGCCGCGGAAGCCGATGCCTGTTGCGCGAACGGCTGTTCTGCCGTCGAGGAGATCAAGCGAGAGCAGGACGGTGATGAGGCCGGAGAAGGTGAAAAATATTTTGAACCACCAGGCGACGGAGTCGAGAACGAATCGGCCGCCAAACATTGAGCCGGTTTGGGGGACGAAGATCATTAAGGCAAGCATAGCGGAGGCAAGGCCAGCGGCGGCTATTGGGGTGATGATCACGCGTTTTCGCTCGGCGCAGAGCATATCGGCCAAGAGCACCAAAGCGGCGGAGCAAACTACAATTATTTCAGGAAGCATCAGCATCGCATAATCCCTTATCGCACGGCAGTTAATGCACCGGTTTCATTTAGACGGTTTATCAACGGCATAAGCGAACCTTCGATCATATTTATGAAAAACCACGGCGCTACGCCGACGAGTACCAATACGACTGCCAGAATGCCGGTTGAAATTCGCTCTGGTATGGTGGCATCGCGGAGGTGTTCAAAATGAGTGTTGGTGATGGGGCCGTAGAAAACCCGGCCAAGGCCGCGGAGGACGTAAACGGCGGTGACGACGATGGACATGGTGGCGATTATCGTGAGGACGCGCATTACGGTTATGCTCGCCCAGCCGTTGCCGAAGAAGCCGCCGAGGAAGACGTGCGTTTCGGCGACGAAGCCGGAAAGGCCGGGAAGGCCGAGGCTGGCGAGGCCGGCGATATAGAAGACGGCGGCAAGCCAGGGCATACGTTTTGCCAGACCGCCCATTTCGTCGATGTTGCGGGTGTGCGTGCGGCCGTAGATCATACCGATGAGGCCGAAGAAAAGGCCGGTCATTATGCCGTGGCTGAACATCTGGATGACGGCGCCTTTGAAGGCCATCATGTTTAACGCGGCTACGCCGAAGAGTACGAAGCCGCAGTGGCTGACGGAGGAATAGGCGGTGAAATATTTTAAATCACGCTGTGTTATGGCGCCGAATGCGCCGTAGATGATGTTTATAGTGGTTAGGATCATGAAGAAGAGGCCCCATGCGGTTGCTCCGACGGGGAGGAGATAGACGGC
>MHYB01000014.1:40375-40679 GCA_001824635.1 Planctomycetes bacterium GWF2_50_10 | reverse complement strand
GCCATCGGGGGACCAGGTGTGGAGGGGGTAAAGGGCGCCGATGACGCCAAAGCCAACGAAGATCATGGGGAAGACCCATTTTTGGAAATCACCGGCGAAATTAACTGTTGCTAGCTTTTGGAGATCGAAGGAGTTGAGGCCAGAGGCGTGGTAGATGGCAAGCATGCCGACGAGTATGAAAGCACTTCCGACGAGGAGCATGAGGGTAAGCTTCATGGCGGAGTATTCTTTTGGGCCTGTGCCCCAGACGCCGATGAGGAGGTACATGGGGAGGACGGCGACTTCGTAGAACATGAAGAAGAGG
>MHYB01000014.1:0-40291 GCA_001824635.1 Planctomycetes bacterium GWF2_50_10 | reverse complement strand
AGATGATTATGGATGTGAGTATGACCATTGCCATAGAGATGCCGTCGAGGCCGACGAAATATTGTATGCCCAGTGAAGAGAACCATTCGAGGCGTTCGACGAGGTAGAGTTTAGTGAGCATGGCGGTTTTCATAGAGGATACATCCGCTTTGGAGGCGTTCCAGAAAAGCCATGTGGCGGCGGCCGTGAGGGCGAGGTGGATGGCACATCCCCCTGCCGCAACCCAGCGTATCATGCGCGACTGCTTTTGCGGCAAGGCTATTATCGCAAGAGCGGTTATAAACGGTATGGCTATGAGCCAGCTTACGATTCCCATCAGCTTTTTACTCCTATGGCGGCCCAGATTACGAGCATCACAAGCAAGAGTCCGCCGGCAAACCAGAAGCCGTAGGTCTGGACTTGGCCGGTCTGGGCGAAGCGGAGTTTTTGGCCGGTCATTCGTGTTAGAAAGCCGCTCAGGTTTACGCCGCCATCAACGATGTGCCGGTCGAACCATGCAATCGGGGAGGCTACGAATCTAAATAGAATGCTTTTTGTGATAAACATATATAGTTCGTCGATGTAAAATTTCTGTTTGGCGGCGAGATAGATAACGCCGAATGTTTTGGCGGCGCCGGCAGCCCGGGCGGTTTGGCCGGCGTAGAAGAACCATGCGGCGGCGATGCCCAGGACGGCGGCTGCGCTTGCGGCGATTGCGATGGTATGGTTTATGCCGTTATGAACGTTGGGGCCGATGCGGACAAAATTGCCCATCGGCACGAAGCCGGCGATCGCGCTTAAAATCGCGAGCACTATAAGCGGGATGAGCATTATTTTTGGTGCTTCATGGGCGTGGAGGGCGTGATGGGTTCTTGCTTTGCCTGTGAATGCAACGAAGTATATTCGGAACATATAAACGGCTGTGAGTGCGGCGACGGTGAGGGCGACGGCGAATATAAGCGTGTGGCCGTTGCCCAGGGCGGAGGCGAGGATCTCATCTTTTGAGAAGAAGCCGGCGAAGGGGTAGATGCCGGCGATGGCGAGGGCGGCGATTAAAAAAGTTATATGCGTTACGGGCATTTTTTTTCGCAGGCCACCCATTTCCCAAATGTTATTGGTGCTCACGGCGTGTATGACGGCCCCTGCCGCGAGGAACAGAAGGGCTTTGAAAAATGCGTGGGTGAAAAGATGGAACATGCTCGCTGTATAGCCAAGCGGGTGAGCGGGGGTGGCGACGCCGAGGGCGAGCATCATATAGCCGATCTGGCTGAGGGTGGAGAAGGCGAGGACGCGTTTGATGTCGTCCTGCGTGATGCCGATGATCGCGGCGAATAAACTTGTGAAGGCACCGACGTATGCGACCATCATCAGGGCTGATCCACTTGCGGCAAAAGCCGGGAAGAGCCTGGCGACGAGGTAGACACCGGCGACGACCATTGTAGCGGCGTGGATAAGAGCTGAAACGGGAGTTGGGCCTTCCATCGCGTCCGGGAGCCAGATATGCAGGGGGAACATGGCGCTTTTTCCTGCGGCACCTATGAAGACGAGCACCATCGATAAAGTTAGAATACTAAAATCGAATATGCCGGAGGGCATTGAGGCTATTTTGGTTGTGAAGGCGGCGCTGTTTAGATATGCGAAATCGAACGGTCCGGTTTGGCCTGCGGAGGTATCGACGAAGAATTTAAAGCCGTAGTAGCCCAGGATCAAGATGCCGGTGAGAAAGCCGAGGTCGGAGAAGCGCGTAACGATGAAGGCCTTGTTGGAGGCGGCTACGGCGGAATGTTTTTTGTAATAGAAGCCGATGAGCAGGAAGCTGGAGACGCCGACGAGTTCCCAAAAGACATACATCTGGACGATGTTGACGGCGGCGACGAGGCCTAGCATGCTGAATGTAAAAAGGTTGAGGTATGTGAAAAATCTGCCGTAGTCTTCGTGCATGTAGCCGATGCTATATAAATGGACGAGGGCGCTTACGGTCGTAACGACTACCATGAGCAGGACGGAGATCGGATCGACAAGTACGCCCATCTGCACGCTGAGGCCAGCCTGATAGCGGAGCCATTCGAAGGTAACGGGAACAATGGCGGCATATTCATGGGCACAGGAGCTGAAGTATTCCCATGCAAGAAGATAGGCCAGGGCTGCGCAAACGAATATCGCGGCGGTTGCGGTGAGGCCGGCGATGCGTTTGGATAACGGCCTTAAGACCAGGCCTACCAGGATGAAAGACATCAGCGGTATTGCCGGGATGAGCCATGCGAATTTCATTATGAGGCCGCTATGTTCCATTTGGACTAATCCTTCATCAAATCCATAGTGCTGACATCGATGCTCCAGCGGCGGCGGTATATCGCGACGAATATGGCCATGCCGACTACGGCTTCGGCGGCGGCGACGGCTATCGCGAATATCGCCATGATCTGGCCATCAACAGCTGCGGGTGAGATGTATTTATTGAAAATAACAAAATTCATCGCGGCGGAGTTGAGCATTATCTCAACAGACATGAGAACGCCGACGGCGTTTGACCTGCTCAGAACGCCATAGAGGCCTATCGAGAACAGTATCATAGACAGGACAAGCCAGTGGTGAGGCCCGGGAGTATGCGAAGCTAAAAATTCGATCATACTTTCTGCTCCTCTTGCTCGATGCACAGCTGCGTTTTGAGTGTGCTGTTTGCTAATTCGGCGGGTTCATCGCCGCGGGTTGTAAAGGGCTGGCCGGGCGCGGTGGTTCGCCGGGCGATCACTATTGCTCCTATTACGGCGGCGAGAAGCAATATTGAAATTATTTCGAAGGGAAGTACATAACCGCCGGCTCCCCTATCAAGGAGCTTTAGGCCTATTGCTTTGATGTTATCTGAAGGCACCGTAGCGGCTGACAAGTTGAATTTTGAAGTCCACAGAGCAAGGCAACTTATAATTGCCATGCCGGCGGCGGCGGCGAAAGCCATTACCTTGCGATAGCCGGGCGATGTGGCAAGACCGAGCTGGGCGGAATTTGTGAGCATAACAGCGAAGATTATCACGACCACTATGCCGCCGACATAGACGAGCACCTGCACGCCCGCGAGGAAAAAAGCACCGAGCATAACGTAGATCGCGGCACCTGTGAGGAGCAGGCTCATGAGGTATACGGCTGCGCGGAGCAGGCGCCTGCTTACGGTTACTCCTATCGCGAATGATATAGCGGCGACAGCAAAGAGGTAAAATAAAACAGTATATGCAGCTTGCCAGAGCATTACAGATCCCCCTCCTGGATGGTCAAAGGTTTGACGACAGGGATTTGCGCACCGTTGAGCGGGACTGGGCCGCCGTAACGATCCCGTTTTTCTGTCATGGCGGGACGAAGGCTTTCTTCGGCTTTGAGCATCACGCTTGCGGGCGGGCCGGCGTAGCGGTTGAGGTTGAAAACGAGAAGGCGCCGGTCGTAAACGGCGTTTTCGAATTCATGGCCCATCTCCAGGGCATCGAACGGACAGGCCTGTACGCAGGCGTTGCACATGACACACGAATCGAGGCGCCAAATATAGCGGTCTAGTTCCACTCGGCCGGTAGTGGCCCCCTTGCGGGTGATGACTTTGATGCTGCCGTTTGGGCAGGCTTTATCGCAAAGGCCGCATGCGGTGCAGCGGTGGTAGCCGTTATCTTCATATATTAGTTTGAGCATTGCCCGGTAACGCGGGGGGAATTTGAGCGTTGCGCGATTTTCGGGATACTGCTGCGTAACGATCTTTGAGGGTCTGCGGAAGTAGCTGAAGGTAAGCCGCATTCCCTTTGCCAGGCTCGCAAGGGCGGAAAGGCCGCTCTGGGCTTTTTTCAGCGGCGAGACGACGGCTACGGGTATATCCTTTAAGCCAATTTTCCTGGTTTCTTTTTTTATTTGTTCTGTCACATTACACCGGGAAAAAATAAAATTTAGTAAGCACGATCACCGCGGCGGCGATGAGGTTTATAAAGCCGATCGGCAGGAGTATCTTCCATTCCAGCCGCATAAGCTGATCGACGCGGAGGCGGGGGAAGGTCCACCGGAACCACATGAATATAAAAATTAAAAACGCTGTTTTGCCCAGGAACCACAGGGTGGGCGGGAGCAAGGATGTGATCTTATTGAAGGTTTCAAAACCTTCTATATAGAAAGGCATCCAGCCGCCAAGGAACAGGGTTGCGGCGATGGCGGAGGCGGCGAACATGTTTATGAACTCGGACAAGAAGAAGAACGCGAATCGCAGGCCGGAATATTCGGTGTGAAAGCCGCCGGTGAGTTCCGACTCGCCTTCAGGGATATCAAACGGCGTGCGGTTTATTTCGGCTGTCGAGGCGATGATGAATATGACAAAAGCCACAAGGCCTGTGCCGTGGGCGCGCCAGATCCACCAGCCGGATTCCTGACTTTGCACTATACCATTTAGCGAGAGCGTGCTGGCGAATAATACCATTACCAGCACCGAAAGGGTCGCGGATATTTCGTAGGATATCATCTGGGCGGCTGCTCGCATACCGCCTACGAGCGACCATTTGTTATTTGAACTCCAGCCGCCAAGGAGTATGCCCATAACACCAAGGCCGCTGACGGCGGTAACGTACAGGATGCCGATGTTGACATCGGTTACTTGGAGGATCGGGCTGTAAGGTATTACGCCGAGGACGAGGACGGTGGCCATGAGGGACATAAGCGGGGCTGCGAAGTGCATGGCCTTATCGGCGGAGGCGGGGACGACGTCTTCCTTGAGGAGGAGCTTTAGAGTATCGGCAACGGTCTGCAATATGCCGTGGGGGCCAACGCGCATCGGGCCAAGACGGCATTGGAAATGGCCGGCGATCTTGCGTTCAGCGTAAATGAGAACTATGCCGAGCACTGCCGTAAGTGCCCCGATACTGACCAGCGCTAATACCATATATAATATGGACAGCCAGATGTTGGTATCCACAGCAGCCGACGCGCGATCGGCGAGCGTGATCACATCTGTCGCGGCTGCGGAGGTTGTCATAGTATAAATCAAATCCATCAAATCCTCAGCGGTCAATATCAGGTATCACAAGGTCAAGGCTCGACTGTATCGCGATCATATCGGCGATGCGCCAGCCTGGAGCAATTTTCGTTATGGCCCACATGTTATTAAAGCTGGGCGATCTGAAATGGAGGCGGTAAGGTTTGTCGCCGCCATCGGAATAAATGAACACACCAAGAACGCCCCTGGCAGTTTCAACGTGGTTGTAATAGCGGCCGACGGGCAATTTAATTTTTGTATTGAATTTGGTTACCATAGTTGGGCCTGCGGGTATATCGTCTATGAGCTGCTCGATGATGCGTATGGATTGCCGCATTTCTTCGATGCGCACATAATACCTGTCCCAGCAATCGCCGGTTGTTCCAACGACAACATCAAACTGCGCTTTTTCATAGGCGCCATAAGGTTCTACTTTGCGAAGGTCATACGCCAGGCCGGCGGCACGGAGCACGGGGCCGGTGCAGCCAAGACTGACGGCTCTTTTTTCACTGAGTATGCCGACGCCGCGGAGTCTTTCCTGGAGTATGACGTTGCCGGAAAGGAGCGTGTCGTATTCTTCCACCATACGCTTCATGTACGCCAGAACTTTTTTGACCTTAGCGGTGAAATCAGGGGTTATGTCATACATCACGCCGCCGGGCTGGATATAATTCATTGTGAGGCGTGCGCCTATTGTCTCTTCAAATATTTCGCCGATGATCTCCCTGTCCCGGAACGAATATAAGAAGGCGGTAAACGCGCCGAGATCCATGCCGAGGACACCCCACCAGAGGGCATGGCTTTGTATTCTTTGCAGTTCGGCCATTATGGTGCGGATGCTTTCAATGCGGTCGTTAATCTCTATGCCGGCGGCTTTTTCAACTGTTCTGGCGACGGCCCAGTTGTTCATAAGGGCTGAAAGATAATCCATGCGGTCTGTAAGATGTATTATTTGCCTGTAATTGAGATGCTCGCACATTTTTTCGATGCCGCGATGGACGTATCCGGGGACAGGTATGACTTTGCGTATCGTCTCGCCGTCGAGGAGCAATATTACTCTGAGTGAGCCGTGAGCTATGGGGTGCTGGGGGCCCATGTTCAGGAAATATTCCTGCGTGGCGCCGCGGCCGGGATGAGCAGGCGCGATTAAAATTTCATCGAGTGTTCTTACAATGGCGGTCATTTTTCAAATTCCAGCATGTCGGGGTCTTTGTAGTCTTTTCGCAACGGGTGGCCCTGCCAATCGTCTTCCAGGAATATGCGGCGAAGATCGCTGTGGCCTTCGTAGCGGATGCCGAAGAGGTCGTAAACTTCCCGCTCCTGCCAGTGCGCAGCCGACCATATCATGCTCATTGTCGGGGCAAGGGCACTTTGCCGCTCTATGTCGCAGGTTACCATGAGGTAATGGCCGTGAAGAGTTGAATACAAATTATATACCAGTTCAAATTTTGCCAGAGGCTCGTGATCTATGGCAGTGTGATCCAAGAGCATATCGAAGGCAAGCCTGTCATTGTTGCACAGGGTTTCCATAATCGCGGGGAGATTTTCGGCCGCGACTTCAATAGAGGGCCTGTCCGCCTGCTCCTTGATGCGGCAAGCGGGCTGAAGGGATATGATAGTGTTAATTAAATTTTCTGCGTCCATTGATCGACCTTCTGTGCCCAGCTTCTATTATTAGCTTCGTTTTCGATATCGATTGTATTTTCTTTTTCAAGCAGCGTGCGCAACTGCTGCTTTATTTCGTCGGCGGTTATGCCCTGAGGCATGGCGGCTAATACGGGCTTTTTTCTAATGCCGGGATGCCTTATCGACTCGCCGCTTTTTATCAGTTTTTGCAGGGCTAGCAGACCCCAGAAAAAGGCTTCGGGCCTGGGGGGGCAGCCCGGGACATAGACATCGACCGGCACTATTTCATCTGCGCCGCGAACTATGGTGTAGGAATTGTACATGAAAGGCCCGCCGGATATTGCGCACGAGCCGGTGGCGATGACATAACGAGGCTGGGCCATCTGTTCATAGAGCAGCCGCATTCTGGGAGCCATTTTTTTTACAATCGCGCCCGCTATTACCATCAGATCCGCCTGCCTGGGAGTTTGTCTTGCGACTTCGGCACCGAAGCGGGCCATATCCTGGTGGGGTGCGCCGGTGGCCATGAGCATCTCAATGGCGCAGCATTTTGTTCCAAAAGCAAGGGGCCAAAGACTGTTGGCACGCGACCAGTTGATTATAGCATCTACGGAGGTTATTAAAATCGAACCGCCAGGCATAGGCTCAAGCAGTCCGGGGAGGCGATCTGTTACTAAACCCATTCAAGAACCCCCTTCTTCCATGCGTATGCCAGGCCCAACACCAATATAAGGATGAAAATACCGGCCTCTATCAGGCCTGCCAGGCCAACTTCACGCAGCACAACCGCCCAGGGGTATAGAAAAGCCGCCTCTACGTCAAAGATCAGAAACAACAAGGCGAAGAGGTAATAACCGACGTTGAACTGTATCCATGCCGGGCCAATGGGCTTTTCTCCGCATTCGTATGAGATGCTCTTGATGCGGCCGGGCTTGTGGGGCGCCACCATGTATGACGCCGCCAGCCCGCCGGCGACAAATACTACAGCCAGAACTATCAGCAAAAGCACGAAAAAATATTCCATTTCTGCTCCACTTATGCAATTTGCCCAAAGCTCATTGTCGGATGATAGCTGATATGCCTGAGGAAATCTTTAAGTATAATCCTGAATTTATGTATTGATCGGCTAATTAGGCATAAAACGAGCATCAAGGGATTGATTTTGCATATTCACGCCTCTTTCCAGTGAATGCATGATACGGGACATACGTCTATCGCCTGGGTCTGGATTTCGTCTTCACTTGCACCGGCGGGATTATAACATTCGGCTTTGTCGTTATCTGCAAAACGGAATACATCGGGCAGATTAGTCGTACAAAGTCCGCAACTGACGCATTCATCCTGGTCAACATACGGTATTTTCATAATGACACCCCCTGTTTTATTACGATGTTAATAAATCAACCTCAAACATAAAAATAAAAAACAGAATTATATCTGGCTTTTCCTGACTATTGCAGAGGCTATCTCAATATTTTCTGCCTGATACCTGGCGTGCAGAGCTTTTGCAAGTTCATGTTTTACCATGTACTGATCAGTAAATTCTTTGACTCTAAAGCCAACCGCAAGATTTACACCGTATTCGCCGAACCCGCCAAACCTTACCGCAACGGCGGTATCTTCAACCACCCCAGGCACCCTGGCCAGCACCTGGGTCGCGGTCTCCAGCGTGACTTTTTCAACCTTGTCAAGATCGGAATCGAAACTCACGCAAATGTTCAAGCCCATTCCCATTTCACGGGTGGGCTGGTAGAAATTGGTGATTATGGCAGAAGCCAACTTTGAATTGGGGACTATTACCATGTTGTTGGGCAGTGCCTTTATCGTGGTGTTTCGCCACGTAATATCAGCTATATACCCCTCATCGCCACTATCGAGTTTCACATAATCGCCCGGTTTTATCTGCCTCGATGCAACCACATGGAGACCGGCAAAAAGGTTCGAAAGGGTATCCTGAAGGGCCAGAGCTACCGCCAAGCCGCCTACGCCCAAGGCCGTGAGTATGGGTCTTATGTCGTAGTCAAAAGTGCCTAAAATAACCAGTATGCCCATTATGAGGATGGCAACCTTGGTAATATTTGTAAAAAGCGAGACACCCGGTGCGCCATTACCGCTTGTTGTTCCATATAATGCCAGGGCTGCGACAGCCACTCTCATGGCATATATCGTGAGGGAGGCGATAAAGATCACCAGAAGGATACTGTCAGTCGTGCCGACGATTTTCAAAGCTGAAACGCCATCCACAGCCATATTGCCCTTAAGCGGCATGCTGTGTGCCGCAAAGTGTGCTCCGGCACAAGTGAGCCATAGCACCAGAAGCCCTCGCAGGGAACCCAGTACCGCGTCGTCAAGCTGCCATGATGTTTTTTTGGTGATGCTGATCGCTATGGGCAAGGCAACATACTCAAGCACCAGGCCTATACCTATACCAATTGCCAGTAACGTCGCAGAAAGGAGCCATGGGTACTGACTGAAAATATCCATATTTTGCATACTTCTCCAGAATGAATTTGCTAATAGAATGTGTATTTACAGTATTGCTGCGATGTTGTCAAATCTGCTTTGAAGCTAAAAAGCACAGTTGAGGCTAGGAGACTTTGACATATCGGGCGATGTCGCGGGCGATGTCGCGGGCGACAATTTTAGCAATAATTATGTCCGCTGGAGGCGTAAAGGAATGAAGGCGAACAAAGGGCTGGTATTTTTGCTCAAAGATGGTGCCATCCTCTGACGGTGATTGCGGTGCAATTGCCGGCTGCGGGACGGTGGTAATAGGTATCGGTGCACGGCCGGGGGCTTTGCGGCGGTCTGAGGCGAGTTTTCGCTGCTGAGCCATAATCTGCTCGGCGAGATTATACTTTGGGATGTCTGCTGAAGCGGACGTGGAGCTTGCGGCCTGGGCTTTGATCATTTCTATCCAACTTTTGGGCTGTTCGTCTTCCGGTTCCGGCTGATCTTCCTGCGGAGGCATTGGCTGGGGGCAGGATTCAAGGTTAGCAAGGATGCGTGCCTCGATTTCGGGATCCGTTTCAAAATCGGCTGGTTGTTCTTCGTCCAGTTCGGCTATATCCGGCTGGGGAGCGAAATGCGGGTCAATGGCCTGGGCCGGGTGCAAAATCGGTGTTGCCGGCTCAATAAGCTGGGAATCGACAGGATCTGGCGCGGCGGGCTGGGGGTCGGGCTGTTTCATAGGAGGCTTGCCGAAAGGCGGAACAATGTTCTTTGACTTTAAAAGGTCGGCCTTTGCCTGCAGAATGTCTTCATCTAAGTTGTTTATTGGGCCGGAATTCATTAATCCCTCCTGATTTTGCCTATTATATCAGAAAAGACTTTTGGGAGCAAGGGGTTGTAAAGGTTGAAGGTTTTGGGTTTTGCGGAGAGAAAAGCGGGCCGGGAGCTAAAAAAATTATTTCAATCAATTTATATGATCTTCAGGGAAATGAGGGGGAGTTGAACCTGAGTCGGGGTGGCTGACAGTACTGATAGAGGGTTGGCTGGGCGATAAGAGGGCTAGAGAACAAAATGCAAGTTTGTGATGGTTTTCACAACTGCCCTTTTCAGAAAACATCGCTCTGAAATAAGGTGATGGAATTGAATGCAAAGTGCCGATAATAGCGTGGAATAGTGCGCATAAAATCTAGATAGAGGAGCTCGCCATGCTTGGAATAGAGGATAAATACGTTCTGCTGGCCTACCTGCTTTGCGTTGGGAGCACAGTTCTTTGCGTTGTTTACGGGATAATAAACTGGAACAGGGGTGATGATTCTGTAAAGCCGCAGGATATTGCGTGGGCACAGAAGGAAAAGAAGGAAATGGCGGAAGAAGAATAGGGTTCAGGATTCTGGTTCAGAGTTCAGTTTAGAGAGGAAGATATGGGCGGACAAGAGCTTGGTATTACGGAAATACTGGTCATCATATTATATCTGCTTATTACGGCTTTTCTGGGATGGCTAGGGTACAGGCGGACGAGTACGGCGACGGATTACCTGCTGGCGGGAAGGAAGGCACATCCTTTTATAATGGCGCTTAGCTATGGGGCGACTTTTATATCTACAAGCGCGATCGTTGGGTTTGGCGGGGTGGCTGGGCTTTTCGGCATGAGCCTTTTGTGGCTGACGTTCTGCAATATATTTGTTGGGATATTTATAGCATTTGTGTTTCTTGGCGGGCCTACACGGAGGCTTGGTCATGTACTTGACGCACATACGTTTCCGGAACTGCTTGGGAGGAGATATGACAGCAAGGCGATACAGGTTACCGCGGGTCTAATCATATTCTTTTTCATACCATTATATGGTGCGGCAGTGCTGATAGGCGGGGCGGAATTCGTGGCAACACAGTTCGGGATAAATTACCAGCTTGCGCTGCTTGTGTTCAGCGTTATCGTGGCGGCTTATGTGGTTGCGGGTGGTTTGAAAGCCGTGATGTACACCGATGCGCTGCAGGGCTGCATAATGTTTCTGGGGATGGCGGTGCTTTTGGTATTCGCTTATGTTAACATAGGCGGGATAACTGCGGGACACAAAGTGCTGACGGGGCTTAGTGATCTTGTTCCGGCAAATTTGACAGCAATGGGACACCAGGGTTTTACAGCGACGCCGCTTTTCGGATTCGGTGATGGCAAGTATGATTTGTGGTGGATAGTGTTCAGCACGATAGTGCTGGGCGTGGGAATCGGGGTGCTTGCGCAGCCGCAGCTTGTGGTGCGGTTTATGACTGTGCAGAGCAAACGCGAGCTTAACCGGGCGGTGGTGACGGGCGGAATATTCATACTGTTCATGACGGGGGTGGCGTTTACCGTTGGGGCACTTTCGAACGCTTATTTCGCCATGCACGGCAAGGAGTTGACAGGCAAGGTTGTGAACATGGTCGATGCTGATAAAGGCCATGCGGTAATACAATTAATGAAGCAAAATGAGGCTGGGGCATGGGAAGAAGTAGCCGGCAAGAAGGCGCCGGTGGTGATTTCGGGGAAAGTTGCTACGGAGGCGGGCGAGCTTGTTAAGGGCAGGAGCATTTCGATTGTTTACGCATCGGCGGGTCTGCCAAAGCCCAATCCCGACCAGATCATACCGACATACATAATCGCGGCGATGCCCAAATGGTTCGGGCTGGTGTTTTTGCTGACGCTATTATCTGCGGCGATGAGCACGCTTTCGAGCCAGTTCCATACGCTTGGAACAGCAATGGGGCGCGATGTTTACCAGCAGTTGACGGGTAATCATGAGCGGAGCGTGATGATAACGCGAATAGCGATCATCATCGGGCTTGTGATCGCGGTGATACTTGGCAATTATACGCGGGGCGGCTTTATTATCGCCCGGGCGACGGCGATATTCTTCGGGTTGTGCGCTTCGGCATTTTTGCCGGCGTTTATATGCGGGCTTTTTTCGAAGCGTATCACACGGGCGGGTGCGATGGCTTCTATGATAGCAGGGTTTACAGTTACGGCTTTCTGGCTTGTTTTCGTAAAGGCTCAGGAGGCTGGGGGGATTGGGCTAGTGCAGAAGGTTACCGGCGGCAAGTCGAGCATACTGGCGGATTATCCAAACTGGCCTGTTGTGGACCCGCTTGTGGCGGCACTACCGATAAGCTTTTTGACGCTGGTGGTAGTTAGTTTAATGACGAAGAAGCTTTCAAAGGAGCATGTTGCAAAGTGCTTTGGGTGATTAGGAAGTAGAAGACATGAGACAGGAGTTCTAAGTTTTGAGTTTTGAGTTGAGGAGTCGCTGCGCGACGCTTTTTATTCTGGATACCCGCCTGCGCGGGTATGACAAGTCGCTCTTTAGCAACGGCTGCTCAGAAATCAGCATGGGCAACAAGTTGCCCATCCTACCAAAAAAAATAGCATCATATAGAATCGGTCAGAATGTAATTTGTGAAAGGAGTATCGATGTTTAGGACAAGAGAGGCCGGGGGACTGATCAGGACAGCTGTTCTGGCAGGGATGTTAGCGGCCGGATGGGCTATGGCGGCAAACCAGCCGACTGAAACAGGAGCCGGTGTTGGGTCAAGTACCGGAGCCGCACAAGGGGCTGGGCCGGCTACGCAGGTCGGGAAGGCGGCACCGAGCACAGCGGAACCTAAGAGGTTGGAGGTTTACTCTCCAAAGCCGTCGGCTGAGTGCACTGATTTTGAGGCATGGTGCAACAAGCTAAAGAATCCAACTCCGTGGTTTACATGGGGCGGGGATGTGCAGCTTCGTGAGTATTACCAGAACAGAATACAGACATTCAGTAACGAGACTCCCGGACATGAGCAGCAGTTCCAGAGATATCGTGGCAGAGTCTGGGGAACATTTAAACTCAATAAGGACCTTGATCTAAATGCGAGGTTCACATACCAGTTGTTCGCGGTTGAAGAACCGGATTCCCTTGAGGGATCAACCAGGGACGAGGGGCTGTTTGATAATCTGAACCTGGTTTACAGGAATTTCCTGACGGAAGGAAGCAAGCTGACGGTCGGCAGGCAGGATATTGTGCTTGGTGACGGGTGGCTTGTGGCGGATGGTACCCCGAGAGACGGATCGAGGACGGGGTTTTACGACGGTGTTCGTTATACGTTTGATATGAAAGATTGCGACACGACGACTGACTTGATCTATTTTGATAATCACGCAGAGACGGATGCCTGGCTGCATCCGGTGAACATGTATAGTCCTGAAATATTCCTGGCGGAACAGGATGAACAGGGCGCGATCGTGTATTTCACAAACAAGTCGTTTACCGATACCGAAATAAGCCCATATTTCATGTACAAGAACGCCGAGCGGGTGCTTGCATCAGGCTATAGCGGCGATATTTATGTACCTGGTTTGAGGTATGCACGCAAGCTGGATGAGAACTGGCGTTACAGAGCAGAGGGCGCGTACGAGTTCGGTTCGAAGAACGATCCATTCAGCAACGACGACGGAAGGCAGGACTTGAACGCGTGGGGTCTTAATACTCAGATCAGCTATTTCACAAACGACGCTGTGAATACCAATTACAGAGTGTCGGCGGAATACCTATCCGGCGATGATCCCGATACGGCACAGAACGAAGGCTTCGATATTCTGTGGGGCAGGTGGGCAAGATGGTCAGATGTTTATACCGATGCGTGGGCGATGGAAAACGGCAGGCCGGCTGATTACACTAACCTCTTCAGGGTCGGGCCTGGCTTTAGCTTTAACCCATCGAAGCAGGTTGAGATATGCACAGATTACTATTTTATGTTCGCAGAGGATAACACATACCGGGACAAGCCGCAGTTCAGCGAGGGCGGGGCTTTCAGAGGACAAATGCTGTCATCTGTGCTGCGTTACAACATCAATAAGAATATCAAGGGACATCTTGTTGGTGAAGTTATGTTGCCTGGCAATTATTACAGCAGCAATAACAATGACTGGGCGACGTTTGTGCGTTATGAACTGGTGTTTACGTTCTAAGCGGATGAACACGGCCTAGCTGCGCTAGACCGTGCCACAAAGCTTGGAGTGTGTGGATCAAAGGCACGGCTTTAGGGCTGTGCCTTTTTTATGCGCATTACGATTGACTATTTCAGGCTTATGGGCCAAAATATGCGTACTTTACAATTGGGGTGTTTGTGATACCCGCTTTAAATAAAGCTGGAGATGTTATGACTGGAACAGTTGAGAATACCTACGCGGCTTTGAAAGAGAAGGCGCGACAGCAATATAATTTACGACACGAAGCGACGAAAACACGGATACAGATCGGGTCTGCTACATGCGAGAACGCTGCGGGGTCGGAGAAAGTGCTGGAAGAGTTCCGTAAGCATATCGTGGCAAGCGGAAAGGAAGATGTTGTTCTTCACAGGACGGGATGCACAGGAAGGTGCAGCCGGGAGCCGATAGTTACAGTTATCGCGCCGGGTAAGATACCAGTAAAATACGAGCGCGTCGACAGCGGGCGGGTGCATGAGATATTCACATCGCACATAATGGGCGGCAAGGCTAAAGCGGAGTTGATGCTCGATTCCACTGAACAGCCGGCGCAGTATGAGTTGTTCTTCTGCAATTCGGCGAGGTGCATTAATCCGGCGAAGGTAGACCTGGTCGGCCTTTTTTATGACAAGCTGGAACAGAACAATATCAGTGCGGAAAATGCCCGGATATCTAAAACAAGCTGTATGGGTTTGTGCGAGGCGGGCAGAGAGGGCGAGGCAATAAACGTACTTATCCGGCCGGGCAAGGTGATCTACAATGTTAAAAAGGCTACGGATATAGATGAGATAATCGCCGCGCA
This sequence comes from Planctomycetes bacterium GWF2_50_10, assembly GCA_001824635.1. Taxonomy (GTDB): domain Bacteria; phylum Planctomycetota; class Phycisphaerae; order Sedimentisphaerales; family GWF2-50-10; genus GWF2-50-10. Next base: position 25,447 of record MHYB01000014.1, on the reverse strand, counting down.
TATAATCGGGGGCAAGACGGTTGAGCGGCTGATCGTGGGCGGCAATCCGCTGGGCGCGAGGTTCTTTGAGCTTTATGGCGACAGCGCGTTCTTCAATCGTCAAAGCAGACTGGCACTTCGAAACAGCGGGCTTATCGACCCGGAGAACATTTACGAATATGTGATGGTGGACGGGTTTGAGGCACTGGCAAAGGTACTTGCCAAATCTGACCGGGGATGGGTGATCGACGAGGTGACGAAATCGACGCTGCGGGGGAGAGGGGGAGGAGGATATCCGACCGGGACCAAGTGGTCCATGGCGGCCAAAGAAAACAATGAAACCAAGTACATCATCTGCAACGCCGACGAGGGAGACCCGGGGGCGTTCATGGATCGTTCGATGCTGGAAGGCGATCCGCTTTCGATTATAGAAGGTATGATGATCGGGGCATACGCAATGGGAGCATCGAACGGGTTCTTTTATGTGAGGGCGGAATATCCGCTGGCGATTAAGAGAATCGAGACGGCACTGAAGCTATGCAGGGAGCACGGGCTGCTGGGAAAGAATATACTTGGGAGCGGGTGGGATTTTGAAATCGAGGTTCGGCTTGGCGCGGGGGCGTTTGTGTGCGGGGAAGAGACGGCGCTGATACATTCAATAGAAGGGGAACGGGGGCAGCCGAGGGTGCGCCCCCCCTACCCGACGACAAGCGGGCTATGGGGCAAGCCGACAGTTATTAATAATGTTGAGACATTCGCGAATGTGCCACTGATATTGCTTTATGGTGCACAATGGTTCAAGCAGATTGGTTCGGCGCGGGCGGGCGGCACGAAGGTTTTCTCGCTTACGGGCAAAGTTCATCATACGGGGCTGGTGGAAGTGCCTATGGGTTCTACGCTGAGGGAGGTGGTATTCGATATAGGCGGCGGCGTGCCGGGGGGCAAAGCTTTAAAAGCAATACAGACTGGTGGGCCTGCGGGAGGGACGATTCCAGCAAGTTTGATAGATACGGCAGTGGATTATGAGAGCCTTACTGCGCTGGGATCTATTATGGGATCGGGCGGAATGATCGTAATGGACGAGACCGACTGCATGGTCGATATCGCCAAGTTCTTTATTACGTTCAGCCAGGATGAGTCTTGTGGCAAGTGCACGCCCTGCCGAGAAGGCACAAAACGAATGCTGGAGATACTTGACCGGATAACGGCGGGCAAGGGCGAAAAGGAAGACCTTGATAAGCTTGAGCGGCTGGCGAATTTGCTGCGTAAGAGTTCGCTTTGCGGGCTTGGGCGAGCGGCGCCAAACCCGGTGCTGAGCACGATGAAATATTTCCGCAAGGAATATGATGCACATGTGATAGACAAGGTATGTCCATCGGGCAAGTGCAAGGCGCTGGTGAAATTTGAGATCAGCGAGGAAAAGTGCGTCGGCTGTACGGCGTGCGCGAGGCACTGCCCGGTTGCATGCATATCGGGGACGCCGAAGCATCTGCATGTAATAGACCAGACGAGATGCATACGGTGCGGCAAATGCTTCGAGGTATGCAGATTTAACGCGGTACTTAAGAATGGTAAGGCGAAAGCATGAGTGAAATAAAGCAAATTAAACTGACGATAGATGGGCAGCAGATATCGGTTCCTGCGGGGACAACGATAATGGCGGCGGCACATACGATTGGAATACATATTCCGCGGCTGTGCTATCATCCGGATCTGAGTTTGCAGGGATCATGCAGGGTGTGCATCGTGGATGTAAAGGATATGGGACAATACATGGCATCGTGCTCGTCGGCGGTGTGGGACGGCATGGAGGTACAGACAAATTCGCCGGCGATAAGGCAGGCGAGGCGGGATATAATCGAACTGCTGCTGGATAATCATCCGATGGACTGCCAGACGTGCGAGAGGGATGGGCGATGCGAGTTGCAGAATCTCGCGTACAGTCACGGGGTGCGTGAGAGGCTTTTTGAAGGCGAGCGAAAGCGGTTTGCGATTGAAGACTCAAGCAGGTCAGTGGTGCGCGACAGTGAGAAATGCGTGCTGTGCGGCAGGTGTGTTAGGGTGTGCGCGGAGGTGCAGGGAGTTTATAACTTGAGCCAGCAGGGGCGAGGATTTCATACTGTAGTGACGCCGGCACATGGGGCAAATATGGATGATTCGGTTTGCATACAGTGCGGCCAGTGCGTGAACGTGTGCCCGACGGCGGCGTTTTTGGAAAAGAATTATACGGAGGAAGTGTGGCGGGCACTGGGGGATCCGAAGAAGCATGTCGTGGTACAGACTGCGCCGTCAATACGGGCGGCTATCGGGGAGGGATTTGGTTTCGAGCCGGGGACGCCTTGCACGGGCAAGATGGTAACGGCGTTGCGAAAATTGGGTTTTGACGCGGTGTTTGATACCGACCTTGGGGCGGATCTGACGATCGTTGAGGAATCAAATGAATTCCTGGGACGGCTGAAGAAGAATGAGCGGCTGCCGATGTTTACGAGCTGCTCGCCGGGGTGGGTGAATTTTCTTGAGAAGTTTTACCCGGAGCTTATACCGCATGCGTCTTCCTGCAGGTCGCCGATGATGATGCTTTCGGTGCTGATCAAGACATATTACGCAGAGAAGATGAATATCGCGCCAGAGGATATTTTCGTTGCGGCGGTGATGCCGTGCACGGCAAAGAAGTTCGAGATACGCAGGGGCGAGCATTACATGACGCCGGAAATCCCGTGGACGGACGCGGTACTGACGACGCGCGAGGCGATATGGATGATAAAAAATTACGGGATAGATTTTGCGACGCTGGAGGACGAGCAGTTCGATGCGCCGCTTGGGATAGCAACTGGGGCGGGAGATATTTTCGGCACGACGGGCGGCGTGATGGAAGCGACGCTTCGGACGGCGGCGGAAAAGTTGACGGGCAAAGCAACAGAGAAACTGGAATTTACGGAGGTTCGGGCGGTTGGCGGACTTCGTGAGGCGACGATAAAGATCGGCGAAAAGGAATTGCATGTCGCGGTTGCAAACGGATTGGAAAATGCAAAGCGGCTGCTTGACCAAGTATCACGGAAGGAAAAGCATTTTGACATAATTGAAGTTATGGCGTGTCCGGGCGGATGCATAGGCGGCGGCGGACAGCCTTATCCGAAGGGGCATTTTCATGTGCTCGATCCCGATCTGCTGAAGCTGCGGGCCAAGGCGCTGTACACGATAGATCAATCGAAGTCGCTGCGGCGGTCCCACGAAAACCCGGCGATAATGGAATTATACAGGACGTTTTTGGGCGAAGTGGGCGGGGAGAAGGCGCATGAGCTTTTGCATACAACATATAGACCACAGCTTCCAAGAGGTGTTAAATGAGTCATACGGATCAACCATGCTGCACGGATAACTGGCCTCAAATAAAGGCGAAGAGTGAGGCGGCACTGCCGCGGGCGATAGTTGAATACATCGAACAGTGCCGGGCTAAAGAGCATGCAGAGAGCCAGCTTATATCGGTGCTGCACAAGTTGCAGGGAACAGTTGGGTATATCGGCAAAGAACAGATCGACGCGGTTGCGCAGTTGTTGGGGGTGCCGGCGGCGAAGGTTTCAGGTGTGGCGACGTTTTATCACTTCTTCTCTCTTGAGGAGAGAGGCAAGTTCCTTATAAGCGTGTGCCTGGGGACGGCATGTTATGTTAAGGGTGCGCAGCAGGTGCTTGAAAAATTCAAGGAGGAACTTGGGATCGAATCCGGCGAGACAACAAAGGATGGGATGTTCTCATTGCAGGTGTCGCGGTGCCTGGGAACATGCGGACTGGCGCCAGTGGTGATGATCAATGAAGAGGTACATGCTAAGGTTGCGCCGGATAATGTGGCGGCGCTTTTGAAAATGTGTCAGGATAAGGCATAAGCGTTACGAGTTACGGGTTGCGAGTTGCGGGTTCAAAATCGGCGTGGATTTTCAGTTCTTTTCTTTTCCATATCGCATAGAGGGGCGGGTAGACGAGGAGTTCGAGGATGAAGCTGGTGATAATTCCGCCGATCATGGGGGCGGCGATTCGTTTCATCATGTCGGCACCGGTACCCATTGACCACATGATCGGGATAAGGCCCATGAACATTGCCATCACGGTCATCATCTTTGGCCTGATGCGTCTTACGGCACCATGGATTATCGCATCCTTGAGGTCGGGCCAGGTGTTCATTTTATTCTGGCGAACGCGTTCATCATAGGCAAGGTCAAGGAAGAGAAGCATGAAGACGCCAGTTTCGGCATCAAGGCCCATAAGGGCAATCATTCCAACCCACACCGCTATTGAAACATTGTAGTCGAGTATGTAAAGGAGCCATATCGCGCCGACTAGAGAGAACGGCACAGCGAGGAGGACAATCAAGGTTTTGACAACGCTCTTTGTGTTCATATAGAGCAGGATGAAAATGATCATGATCGTAAGGGGTATGACGATCTTTAGACGCTCGCGGACGCGGAGCATGTTTTCGAATTGGCCACTCCACTGGAGGGCGACACCAGGGGGTAGCATTACAGATTCACTCACAGCCTGCTTTGCGCGGGCGACGTAGCCGCCGACATCACTGGTGTCGAGATCGACATAAACGTAGCCGGCCTTCATTCCATTTTCATCGCGGATCATGCTGGGGCCGAGGGTTATTTTTATTTCGGCAAGAGCACCGACTGGTATCTGTGCGCCGGAGGCAACGGGGACGAGGACGCGTTTTAATTTTTCGAGGTCATCGCGGTAGTCCCTTGCATATCGAACACTTATCCCATAGCGTTCGGGGCCATTAATGGCAGTGGTGATGTTTTCACCGCCGACGGCTGCGACGATGGCTTCTTCGGCATCGGCGATGCTGATACCGTAGCGTGCGAGCTGGTCGCGTTTGAGTTCAAAATCGACATAGTAGCCACCGCTTACACGCTCGGCGTAGACGCTGCGTGTGCCGGGGATGGTTTTGATGACGTTCTCAATTTCGATGCCGGCTTTTTCGATCTGGGCCAAATCTGGGCCGTAGACTTTGATGCCTATGGGGGTACGAACGCCGGTTGATAGCATGTCGATGCGGGCCTTGATGGGCATGGTCCAGGCGTTTGTTACGCCGGGGATGCGCATTTTTTCATCGAGTTCGTTTATGAGGCCATCCCAATTGAGGCCGGGTCGCCAGTCTTCTTTAGGAGCGAGAACGACGACGGTTTCCATCATTGAGAACGGGGCGGGATCGGTGGATGTAGTTGCCCTGCCGGCTTTGCCGAAGACTCGCTGGACTTCGGGCACGCTTTTTAAAATCTTATCCTGTATCTGGAGGAGGTTTGCGGCTTCGGTTACGGAAATGCCGGGGAGGGTTGTGGGCATGTAGAGTATCGTGCCTTCGTTAAGCGGCGGCATGAATTCGGAGCCTAGCTCGAAATAGATCGGCACGGTTATAGCCATGAGCAGGATAGCAAGAGCAATGGTGGTTTTGCGATATTCCAGGACGAAGTTGCAGGCGGGTTCGTATATCGCAAACAAGAATCTGCTTACAGGGTGCTTTTCTTCCGGGCGGTATTTTCCGACTGTGAGGGCGTTGAAAATCCAGGCGAGAAATCTGGGTCTGAATTTTACCGGGTCCATGCGGGTGAAAAGCATTCGCACGGCTGGGTCAAGTGTTATCGCGAGCAAGGCGGCGATTGCCATGGCGAGATTTTTGCTGTAAGCGAGTGGCTTGAAGAGCCGGCCTTCCTGATCCACGAGAGTGAAAACAGGCAGAAATGCCACAGCTATTACCAGCAGCGAGAAAAATACGGATGGGCCAACTTCTTTTAAAGCTTCGAGCCTGATGAGGTGAAAATCACCTTTGCGTCCCCCTGCATCCCAGAGCTGGAGTTTTTTGTATGCGTTTTCAACTTCGACTATCGCGCCATCGACGAGTACTCCGATAGAGATCGCGATGCCAGCAAGGGACATAATATTACTTGTGAGTTTCATACCGTACATAGGTATAAATGAAAGAAGCACGGCAATAGGGATCGTTACGATGGGTATGATCGCGGAAGGAAAATGCCAGAGAAAGATAAGTATGACTATGCTTACAATGATCATTTCCTCGACAAGCTGGTGTTTAAGCGTGTCGATGGCACGGTTGATGAGATCAGAACGGTCGTAAGTAGTGAGCAACTCTACGCCTTTGGGGAACGAGGGCTGGAGTTCGCTTAGCCTTGCTTTTACGGCATTGATCACATTTAGGGCGTTTTCGCCCTGGCGCATGACAACGATGCCGCCGACGGCATCGCCCTGGCCGTCAAGATCGGCGACTCCCCTTCTTATATCCGGGCCGATGACCACATTTGCGACGTTCTTAACCAGGATGGGGGTACCGGATTCATTTGTACCAATGACGGTATTTTCAAGGTCGTCGACGCTTTTTACATATCCCTTGGCGCGGATCATGTATTCGGTGCCGGATATTTCGAGAAGTCTTGCACCGACATCATTGTTGGAATTTCGGATAGCGGCGACAACCGTGTTTATCGGGATGTTATACGCGAGAAGCGCGTTTGGGTTGACATTCACCTGGTACTGTTTTTCAAAGCCGCCGACTGTAGCGACTTCGGCGACGCCGGGGACGGACTGGAGCCAGTAGCGCAGGTACCAGTCCTGGAATTTGCGGATGTCTGAGAGATCGTTTTGGCCGGTCTTGTCGACGAGGGCGTATTGGTAGACCCAGCCGACGCCGGTGGCATCTGGGCCGATCTCCGTTTTCACCCCGGCGGGAAGACGAGCCTGTATTTTGCTCAAATATTCAAGCGTTCTGCTGCGGGCCCAGTAAATATCTGTGCCATCCTTAAAGATGATGTAAACATAAGAATAGCCGAAATCGGAAAAGCCTCTTATGGCTTTTACGCCAGGTGCGCCCAGCATGGCGGTGACAATTGGATAGGTGACCTGATCTTCAATAATATCGGGACTGCGGTCCCAGGTGGAATATATTATTACCTGTGTGTCGGAAAGATCGGGTATTGCATCAAGGGGCATGTTCCTGATGCAATACACGGCCCCGGCAATCGCGGCCAGAGTAAGGAAAATAACGACAAACCTGTTTCGGGCACACCACTCTATTATTTTGTGTATCATACTTATCAGTGAATCGTTAGTTTATAATCGCGTTGAGTTTTGATTCTGAGTCGATCAGAAAATTGCCGCTGGTGACGACTGTTTCGCCGGCGGCCAAGCCGTCCAGGACAACATAGTCATTCCCTGCGCGGAGGCCCAGCGTTACGGGCCGAGTTTCAAAATGCCCGTTGCTATCAGCGACGAAAACCAGGTCCCGTGTGCCGGCTCGCATTACAGCTTCACGCGGTATAGCGAGCTTTTCGCCAAGATCATATTTGATTCGCACGTTGACGAACATTTCGAGTTTGAGCAGGTTATCCGTATTATTAACCATGCTGCGCACTTTGAGAGTGCGCGTGGCTGGATCGAGTATCGGGGAAATCGAAATTATTTGTCCGGTAAATTTCTGGCCCGGATAAGCTCCGGCTTCTACTTCCACAGATTGGCCCTCTTTTACAAGGCCTGCCTCATATTCAAATACGGTAACATAGACCCAAACGGATTGCTGCTCGCCGTTTGGCAGGTATAGATTCTGGTCGGGCTTTCCGGCTTTTTCCAGTGCATTAATCTCTTTTTCGCTCATGCCCATCAGCATGAGTTTGCGTTTGGCTGTCTCAAGGAATGAGGCGACCTGATCTTTGGCATATTCGATGGCGGCTTTGTTCAAATTACCCCTGCTCTTTACGGCCTGGAGATATTCCTGCTGGGCAACGAAAAGATTGGGATCATAGGCGACCCGCCCTACCGTGACCAGTTCGCCGGTGAGATGTTTTGACTTTACCGGGGCCTTTTTGACACCTATAAGCTGTTGCTTTTCAGGGCTTATATAAACTTGTGAGGCTTTCTGCGGGGCCTCTTCGTAGACCGGCACATAATCCATTCCCATTTCGTCTTTCATGGGCACAGGGCTGGTGACGGCAGGATTCATTGGGTTTCTGTAATAGAGTATTTTCTTTTGTGAGGCTTTGGGGCTTTGAGGCTCTTCAATTTTTTTTATGAGGCTCATGAAGCAGATGGGGCATTCGCCGGGTTTATCATCGATGATCTGCGGATGCATGGGACAGTAATAGACGCTTTTTTCGCCTGTTTGCTGATGTTGCTGCGCACCAAGGAAATGATAGCGAGTATCCGCAACATAAATGCCAAGCGCAACAATGGAGAGTATGACCAAAACTAAAATAAGCTGCTTCATTTTAATCCCTGTACTTCTTTACCCATGAGCATCTCAAGCTGGGCGGTTCTCTGCCCAAGCTCGATTTGCGCTTTTTGATATTCGAGTTCGCTGTCAAGGAGCGTTCTTTGGGCTTCTATCAGGATGGCGAAATCAGCTCCTTCTTCGCGATAGAGTGCCTCATACGAACCAAGCATTTCGCGTGAACGGGGTATGATGCTGTTTTTATACAGTGAGGACTTTCGCCGGGCCTGGTCAAGTTCATAGAGAATTTGGCTGGCCCAGAGCATAAGATCGTTCTGCGACCGGCGTTTTTTGCTTACATTTTCAGCCAGTCGCGCGCGGGCCTGTCTTTGTGCAGCGCTGTAGCTATCAGCCCAGATCGGAAGGGTAAGGCCGATTCTTGCCATAATAGGCTGAGGGCCTGGGCCCATTGTCTCGACGGCATCGGCGTAAAACTCGACCCCGACTTCAAATTCGGGATATGACTTTTTCTTAGCAAGGTCAACCTGGCTGCGCGAGGCGGCTATTTCGCTTTCGGCCGCTGCGAGTTCGGGATTATTTTCAATTATCGCCAAGGCAACCTGCGAAAAATTTACATCGGCTGGTTCATACTGCTGACTTTGCGGCCAGTCGAGTTTTGCGATTACAGGGCGGTTGAGTATGGCATTGAGTTTGGCGACCACAGGTTCCCGCTGTTTTTCCAGCGTGAGAAGGTCAAAGGCAGCTTTTGAAATTTCTATTTCAGCTCGAATATGATCGGGATGGCTGGCCATGCTGGCCGCATAGCGAATGCGAGCAACCTCTTCGATATGCTTTAGCAGTTCGAGGCGTTGCGAAGCAGTTTCGATTTGTTTGGCAAGGTACGCGAAATCAAAATATGCCTGCCTGACCTCATTGAACAGTTTGAGCCTTACGGCATCGTATCTTTTTTTCGCGGCCTGGGCCTGTGCTTTGGCAGCCTCGGTCCTTGCAGCGCGGACACCGAACCACGGCAGCGGCTGCATTATGCCGAACTTTTGTGTGTGAGGCGTGCGCTGAGTTTCAAATTCATATTCGAATTTAGGCTCGGCAAGCGCTCCGGCCTGCGGAATCTCTTCAACCGCCGCCTGCCATTGGGCATAGGCCCCTGCAAGTTCAACACTGTTTGTGCCGGCGTAATCGAGGTAGTCCTTGAGAGTGGCAAGATTGGCATCACCCATGGCGGCAGCAGAAAACACACTACAAATTGCGCAACAGGCAAGGGCAAGATTTAATTTGAAATTTGACTTTCTAAAAGCCTTCACCGGCATCCTCCCGTGACTATTGGTTTTGTGGTACCCATTTTCGTCGCAAAACCGTTCATTTACAACCCAATTTTTCAGGTTGTCGCATGTGGCATAAAAAGCGATTAGAAAAAGATCGGCCGCACGGCGGAATTTTTGAACTGCATTAACTTTTAAACTGCGGCAGCTTGTCGATGTACTTGTTGGGATCGGCCTTGAAGGTATCAATACAGCCTGAACAGCAGAAATAGACAGTTTTGCCCTGGTATTCGGTTTTTACATTTTTATCGATCTTGCCGCCCATAACCGGGCAGATCGTCTGCTCGCCCTGGGCCGCGGCGGCTGAATTTGCCTCTTTCTGCTTGGATTCGACCGTGTTATCCTTTTTGCACCCGCCCGCAAAGGCAAGCAGGCATACGGCTAGCGACAATAGAGCATATTTCATAGTGACCTCCATAATAAATTGTTCTTACGTTGTACGTCACTGAAAGCGAAAAAGTTCACAACTGCAGGTGTCTTATATTTCAAAATTCCTGCTACGCCAAATTTTTTCCGCTATGGCGGTATTTAATTACGTTTACATTTTCAAGAGTAATCAACCCTTCCTGCACATGAGTATCGAGGAAATCCATTATTGTGGCGATCTTTTCGGCTTCATCAACGATTTCGACGACGACGGGCAGATCCTCGCTGAGGCGGAGCATCTTGGCGGTATGTACCCTGCTGTTTGCGCCGTAGCCCATTATGCCGCGGAGGACTGTTGCACCGGCTAAATTGAGCCGCCTGGCTTCAATGACGATCTGTTCGTAAAGGGGTTTTCCGGAAAGCTTATCACTTTCTCCGACGAATACTCTGAGCAATTGCCCCTGCGTTCCCATTTTTACCATAAGAGTCTCCTTTACCAAGTGCTCACGTTCTTATAGAGCCAGTATCCGCCAAATGCCAGTGCGATGCCCAGCACATTGCTGACTAAAATGTTCATCACGGCTGCCCGCACCTGCCCATCACGGAGCAGATTAAGGTTTTCAATGCTGAAACCAGAAAAAGTTGTAAAACCGCCGAGTATGCCCATCATTACGAACATTCTTGTGGCTGGGTGGGCGGCAGACCGCTCGAATGCGGCAAATAAAAATCCTATCAAGGCTGAGCCGAGAAGATTGACGGTCAGCGTGCCCCATGGAAAGCTGGAGCCGAAAAGCCGGTAGGCGGCGCCACTGAACCAATACCTAAGCACTGAGCCTATTGCTCCCCCTATTGCAACTACAAAAACGATCAGCATCGATATCCTCTAAATTATTTCTTGCGGCGAGGGGCCTTTCTACGGTCGGGGATTCTGCCTGAAGTACTGCGGCGTCTGTCGGAAGTTCTTCGGGTGCGGGTGGCCTGATATTTGGCTTTCTTTGGTTTAGGTTCGGTTTCTGTAAGCGGTTCGAGGGGGGCAAGGCTCAACTGCCTGGCGGAAATGTTTACGGAGACGATCTGGCAGACCATCGGATCGCCGAGATGAACCATTTTCCCTGCCCGCTTTGACACTGCGCAGTGGCGGTGGTCATCATACCTCCATTCATCGTCACTGAGTTGCTCAAACGGGATGAGGCCATCGATACCGAAACGGGTGGACTGGACAAAAATGCCGAAATTTGTAAGGCCCGATACGACGCAGTCGAGCGATTCACCAATATGTTCGCTGAGCATCTGGAGGAGGAGCACTTTTTTAAGTTCGCCCTCGGCGTCATTGGCTCGCTGCTCGGTGAAGGAGATGTGCTTTCCGATCTCGATGAGTTCGGCATCGGGGAGCACTTCTTCAAGGCCGATCATGTTAAGACGCTGCTCGAGATAGCATTGGAGCAGACGGTGAACGAGCAGGTCGGCGTATCGTCTTATCGGTGAAGTGAAGTGGCAATAATGTTCCGACGCCAGCGCGTAATGGCCAATGTGGAGCGGGGAATATTCGGCGCGGGTAAGCGATCGCAGTACATGGAGGTTAATCGGCAGTTCGGCAGGCGTGCCATGTACAAACGCCAAAAGATCCTGGATCGCGCGGCGGTCAAGCTTGCGGGGGATCTTTATGCCGCAAAGGCTCACAAAGCGAATGAGATTGTTGGTGCTGATGCTGTCTGGGTCAGGATGAATGCGTCGCATAAAGGGAACGCGGAAACGATCCAGCAAAGCGGCAACAGCTTCATTCGCTTCGACCATGAACATTTCGATTATCGTGTGCGGATAGCTGTTTTCGGCGGGTTCGGCATCGATGACCTTGCCCTGTTTGTCAAGGATCAATTCGATCTCAGGGAGATTAAGATGAATTGCACCCTGGCGATCACGGCGCTTTTCAATAGCCTGGGCGAGATGCTCCATGTCTTTTAAAAGGGAAACCACTTCGGGCTTTTCGCCGGTGACCTGGCCGTTGATAATGTCATAAGCGCGTTCGTAGGTAAGGCGTTCGAACGATTTGATTATGCTGTTGGCGAAGTCGCGACCAAGGACGTGGCCGTCGTTGTCGTAGGTTATATAAGCGCTTTTGACGAAACGTCTCTGATTAGGCTGGAGCGAACATATACCGTTGCTCAAAATTTCGGGCAGCATAGGGATGGTTTTGCCCGGCAGGTATGCGCTGTTGCCGCGCTCGCGTGCCTCGATATCCAGCGGGGAATTCATGGCTATAAATGTGCTTACATCAGCGATATGCACGCCCAAAACCCAGTTGCCGTCGAGATTGCGAACAAGGCTGATGGCATCATCGAAATCCTTTGCATCTGGCGGGTCGATAGTGATTACAACCTGGTCTGAAATGTCATCGCGTGACTCAACCGTATCGGGGCTGAAATCATTTGCCGCTTGCCTAGACTGCTCTATGCACTGGGAGGGGAATTCTTCGGGCAAATGGAACTGTTTTATAACGGAGCGTATTTCGGAATCATACAGGCCAGCCTTTCCAAGCACTTCGATAATTACGCCGCGGGCAAGATACTTTTCACTTGGGTACGCGATGATCTCAATAACTACTTTGTCATTGATCTGGGCGTTTTTGGCGGTTACATCATCGACGCTTACGGGTTCGAGAAGCGTGTTGCCATCCGGTTTGACGAACCACTGGCCGTTCTCTTTATTCAGCGTGCCGACAAGCTGATCATGTCCGCGTTCAAGTATCGCGATGATCTCGCCATTATATTGCATCTTGCCGGATCGTTTGCCTCTTTGCGTGACACGCGCCTCGACGGTATCGCCGGTCATGGCTTCCATCGTGGCTCCGGGCGGGATAAAAAGATCGCCTTGAGCATTAGGCTCAAGAGGTATGACAAAGCCAAAACCCTTGGGGTTGGAACGGAATTTGCCGACCATCTTGCTTGAAGGCGGCGGCAGTGAAATAAGGTTTTTCGCGCCAATAACAACACGGCCGGCCTGGTAAAGTTCCTTAAAAGCAGCTGCGAATGTCTCGAACTGATCATCCTCGACACCCAAGGCTTTCGCGAGCGGATGGAGCTTGAGCGGCATGTAGTCACGCCGAGTGAGGAACTTCAATATCTTCTGTTTGAATACTTCCGGCATCTTTCTCTCTAATTAGATATATACATTATCGGACAAATGCGAAAGCCGGCTTAAACTCAACATTCAAGAATATATACGACATGGAAATAATTTCGGCGCAAGGGCAATAAAAAACGTCCAACCGGAGGTCCGGCTGGACGCGATGATTCGATGTGCTCCCTTTGGACTAAGCCTGGGCAGAAGATTTGGCTTTGAGGGCGTTGACTCGCTTGGCAAGCCGAGATTTCTTGCGGGCAGCGGTGTTCTTGTGCATCGTTGAAGTCGAGGCGACCTTGTCGAGCTTTTTGGATGTTGCCTTGAAAGCCTCCTGCACCTTGGCCAGATCGCCGGCTTTAATCGCGTCTTCCAGATGCTTGACCTGGGTCTTGACCGCGCTTTTACGGGCGCGATTGATAAGTTTCTTTTTAGCGTCCTGACGGACTCTTTTTTTGGCTGATAACGAATGTGCCACTTTAAACTCCTAAGTTTCTAATGTACCTTATTAATATCTTACTAAGAGGTTGGTTGCTCGGGTTTAGAACCGGCTCGCAACTTATCGACCCGCTGGCGAACGTCCTTGTATCCAAAATCCAATTGTGCCAGCTTACGATATAACTCCAGGGCCTGTTCCGTTTGACCCTGCTCTTCCAAAGAGCGGGCCAGATTATAACGCAAGTCCTTGGCGGTTGCATCATCTTTTATTTCATAAGACTCAATCGCCTGCCGAAAAATATCAGCGGCATCTGAAAACCAGCCCTTATAAAAGAAACACAGTCCCATTTTATCCATTGCCGAAAAACGGTATTTTGGATCTTTTTGGGCATCCTGAAGCATCGGGATGGCATCATCAAACCGCTTTACGCGCATCAGCCGTATGCCGTATTCATATTTCATTTTGCCGTCGGTCGGATACTGTTCGACACACGTTTTAAAATGTTCAAGCTCGGATTTGAGCAGTTCAGACATTTGTTTGTCATAACGAGTCCGGGCCTGCACATCAGTGGGGTTTTCCTCAACGGCGGATCTCGAAGCCCTGACAAGACGCTGTAAGTTCTTTATTTTCAACTCGTTAGAGTGTCTTTTATAGGCAAATTCCTGCGTTTGAGCGAATTTAGCTTCCAAAATTGAGAGGGCTTCATTGAACGAATCTTCTGTGCCTGCTTCGGCCAGGGCATCTGCAAGCTTGGAAATAGTCGTAAATGTGGGGTTCTTTTCAGCAGTTTCGCGGGCTGCTTTAAGCGCAATTACCTTGTAATCATCCGTTTTAACTACAGCATTCTGAGCCTGAAGCTTTTCCTGGCCTTCCCGGTTTTGTATGGATTGACGGAAATCACCTTCTTGATCGTACTTACCTTTTTTCATGGCATGCTCGGCGGAAAGATTTTTCAGCTCATCGGCAAGCTGTAGGTCAGAAGGCTTAGCTTTCATGGCATAGTGGAGTGCCCGTATGGCTTTTTCGAAATCCCCAGCCATGCGGTAGGATTCCTTGAGCATCATAAAAGTCGCAAAAGACGGCTTAGAAGCCGATATATTGGCTTCAAAAACCATATCAGCCACCCAGGCGGCAGTATTTTTTACTCCGGCGGCCGTTGCTGCTTTTAAAAAACCCTCTGCATATCCGACATTATCCGGGTCATGCGCAAAGAGCCATTCCTGGTTTATCAGTTCTTCTATTGGGTCTTTCTGCTTCGAAGATCGCTTGATCTTATCGAGCATACCGGGCTTTTTGCCGCCCTTTTTGATACGAAGAAGCGCAACTTGCCGCAAAGCCAAATGCCCTTCCTTGAGCGCATCGGGTGCCCTGCGAATACCGTCAAGATACATCTCTATGGCATAGTCGTAATTGCCGGTCACGGCCACTTCCTCTGCACGAGTGAAGAAGACTTTTGCATTTTCAAGTTGTTCTGATGGAGTTCGCTCTGCCATAATCAGTAGTTAAAAAATACCCTAAAACGTAATATAGTAATGATTTAAGGACTATTGTCAACATAAAATGCTTGTCACGGCGACATTGCCGTGTTATAAAAGTTCGCTTACTTTTACCTGGAGAAAACATATGAACACTGCGTTAGCACAATACGATCCTCAGATTTACGAACTTATCAAGCAGGAGCAGACCCGCCAAAGCGGTTCATTGCGGCTTATCCCTTCGGAAAACTACGTTTCCAAGGCGGTAATGCAGGCCAGCGGCTCTGTTTTAACCAATAAATATTCCGAAGGTTACCCCGGCAAGCGATACTACGAGGGCCAGCAGGTAACTGATCTTATCGAAACCATTGCCATCCAGCGTGCAAAAAAGGTATTCAAGGCTGACCATGCCAATGTGCAGCCTTATTCAGGCTCCGTCGCCAACCTTGGCGCATATAATGCCCTGCTTTCTCCGGGCGACACGGTAATGGGACTTTCACTGCCTTACGGCGGCCACCTGACCCATGGATGGAAGGTGAGCGTCACAAGCAAATTCTACAAATCCGTGCAATACACCGTTCGCGGCGATACCGGCAGGCTCGATTTCAACCAGATCGAGGAACTTGCCAAACAGCACCGGCCCAAGATGATCATCTGCGGCGCAACGGCATATCCGAGAACTATTGATTTTTCGCAGTTCGGCAGGATAGCAAAGGAAGTCGGGGCGTTCCTGCTTGCGGATATCGCCCACATTTCCGGCCTTGTGGTGGCAGGCATTCATCCAAGCCCCGTACCCTATGCAGATATTGTCTCAACCACGACACACAAAACACTTCGAGGCCCGCGTGGCGGAATGCTGCTGTGCAAAGCCGAGCATGCAGCCAGTGTGGATAAATCAGTATTCCCGGGCCTTCAAGGCGGCCCGCATATGCATACCGTAACCGCGATCGCGGTGGCACTTGCAGAAGCGGACACGCCCGAATTTGTCGCATATGCCAAACAGATCGTCGCAAACGCCGCCGCACTGGCACAGAAACTCATGGAAAAGGGTTTCAAGCTCGTTTCCGACGGTACGGACAATCACCTGGTCTTGATTGACCTTCGTAACAAAGGCATACCGGGCAAAAAATTCGCCAAGGCACTCGATCGCGCAAGGATCGAGACAAACTACAACACGATCCCTGATGATCCCGCACCACCATTCAACCCAAGCGGCCTGCGAATAGGCACACCTGCCATTACAAGCCGCGGTATGAAAGAACCAGAAATGGCCAAAATAGCCGAGTACATGGCTAAGGTCGCCGAAAACATCGATAACGAATCGGTGATCGAGCAGGTCGGAAAAGAAGTACTTCTGCTGTGCTCGCAGTTCCCTGTACCTGAGCACTTTATAAAGCCGTCCTAATCATCGTACGGCAAAGGATTGCATGAGTGAGCATCGAATAAGGGTCGCCTTGCTTGGACTGGGACAGTCTGGAAGGCTTTTTCTCGACTGCGCCGTCAACAGCGGTCTTTACGAAATTGTCGCCATAGCCGATAAGGATTTTGAGGCCGCGTCAAAGACGGCCGCATATTGCGGCGCACAGGCCTGCGACGATTTCAGGATGGCTGTTTCCAACTACCAGCTCGACGCTGTTATAGCCGCCGCACCCCTTCAAAGCTGCTCCGAGCACATACGTTCTGCGATGAGCCGCAAGATCAATATCCTTAGGCTCATGCCGCCGGCGCGTAATTACGATGAACTGGCCGGTTTCGCCCTTGCGGCGCAAAAGGAAAATGTCCATTTCGCGGTAGCTTCAACTCAAAGGCGTCGCAAAGCGTTCGCGGCACTTAGTTTAGCGATAAGCCATGCTCAGGTTGAGAGCTTTTCATTGCTGATCGCCCAGTGCGGGCTCGGCTTCTATCATGAAACCGCCCAGCGGGATCCCAAAGTAGCTGGCGGAGGAATTATACTTTACAGTGCATACGCCGTCATTGACCAGATACTCCAGAATTTCGGGCTGCCCAGCCAGGTATATGCAATCACCACCAGCCTCGCTCCAGATCGCCAGCAGCGGCTCTATGTAACCGAAGATACCGCGGTAATCTCATTAAAATATTCCGATACCTTCACTGCAACAGTGACTGCCAGCAGGTCTTTTGCCCCAAATTATGTCTCCATTCACGCTTACGGCAAAGACCAGGCGATCGCGATGGTTCAGGACGAGCTGGTATTATTTAATCAGGCAAATGAAATTACAGATAAAAGCACCTTTACAGACCAGGAAGAAGACTCCGTTGCATCGATATTGTGCGATTTTGCCGCAATGTTCAGGCCTGAAGATCCCGACAAGGCACAACTTAAAATCAGCACTGCCCAGGACAATCTCGATAATATGGCCATAATAGACGCCGCATACCTCTCTGCCCGCACAGGAATGCCGGAATCACCACAGCGGATAATGGAATTATCTCAGATCGCCCCTAATCGTTACATTAACAAAGCATAGAGAAGTGGTTGACTTTCTAAACCCTTCTAAATATACTTTCAACATTATTAATACTTTTTCGGAGGCCCTATGCAGTTGTCCAATAATGCCAAGATCGGCGCAGCCGTGGGGTGCTTGCTTGTAGCAGGCATAATCCTGTACTTTACTACTTTCAAAGACATGTTCGGCTCATCCGGAGGTGCCAGCGGTTCCGATAGGATGGTGCTGCTTTGCACTAACCCGAAATGTGACAAGGCTTTTAAAATCTCCTATGATGATTACGGCAAACTAATGCAAACTGACGGTGCTAATCCCATGATGATGATGATGGGCCCAACTCCCGTAAATTGTAAATTCTGCAACCAGAAAACTGCCGTGATTGCCAATGAATGCCCCAAGTGTCAAAACGTATTCATCCCGCCCAATCCGATGATGATGGGACAGCAGTCAAATGATTACACCGACAGGTGTCCGGAATGCAAATTCAGTCCGATCGAAGAAGAAATGAAAAAGTCAAAATAACTTTTTTCGCCTTAAATTAAAAAAGGGACTTCAAACAAGTCCCTTTTTTATTGCGCTGCTTACACCTTAACTGGTTCGAGCGGTTCCATTTCGGCTGCAATCTCAGTTTTGCCAACCAATTCCTTGTCATCCGATGAGCCGGAGGAACACGAGCCTGTTATAAGTGCTATCAAATGCTCTATTATTTCGTTCATTGCCTGGGCTTGGCGATTTAGCTCATGCGAAACACCTGCAGATTCTTCCGCAGAGGCACTGTTTTGCTGCGTGACATTGTTCATCTGTGCCATAGACGAATTTACCTGTTCAATTTTAATGACCTGCATAGATGAGCCTTCAGCAATTTGCTTTATAAGCGCTGCAGATTCTTTGGAACCGTCAATTATCTCTCCCAGCAGTTTTCCAACTTGCGCGGTGATCTCTACGCCCTGCTTGGCGTCGGTTATCGAACGATCTATTATGTCGGCAGTATCCTTAGCTGCCCCAGCGCAGCGGCCCGCAAGATTGCGAACCTCCTGGGCCACTACCGCAAAACTTTTTCCAGCCTCGCCCGCACGCGCTGCTTCAACCGCAGCATTAAGCGCTAGCAGATTAGTTTGAAAAGCTATTTCATCGATCACCTTGATGATCTTGGATGTTTCAGTGGATGATTTCTGAATGCGGTCCATAGCGCCCTGCATCTGGCTCATAGATCTTGAACCGGCATCGGCGACATTCAAAGTTTTATCCGCAAGTATGCTTGCCTGACTGCTGCCGGATGACGCTTTTTTGGTAATAGCTGCTATTTCTTCCATGCTGGCGCTGGTTTCCTGCAGGTTTGCAGCCTGCTGGCCTGCACCGGCGGCTATATCCTGGCTTGCATGCGACATTTGAGCGGCAGCGCCGATGATATTGCCAGCCTCTGCTGTAAGGTTTTCTATTGTCTTCTTGAGCGGATTTGATATCGTCTGGCTAAGCCAATATCCGACCAGGCAACCAAGTGCGGAGAGCACAAGAACCAGCGGGATAAGCCCTAGCATCGCATTGGATGCCTGCTTACGCAAATTGTCCCTGATCTGCATAACCGCCACAAGCGCCTCCTTAACCGGCGCCGTGACGACTAAGGAATAGCGATTCTGTCCCACACGAAGCGGTTCAAAAGCGCTGAGCTTTTCTACACCCTCGAAGACGTATTTTGCATTTCCTGACATGCCTTTTACTATTCTGTTTTCGACAAGTTCGGCAAGTTCACCGTACTGTTTATCGCAGAGATTTACATTATCAATCAAGCTGTATTTAGGGTGCGTCAGGATCAAGCCGTTTTCATTTATTATAAAAGGATAACCAGTTGAAGCAATTTTGTGACCCGCCAGAAGTTCTCGCGTGATATCCCAGTTCATGCCCAATACAGTCATTCCCTTAAGTTTGTCGTCCATCCATATTGGACAAACTATCCTCATTTCAGCCTTGCCTGTGTTGGCTGCGATCTCGATCGGGGCATAATAAACCCTGCCCTGCCGGGCTTTGGCTCCTTCCTGGAACCATGCCGTTGCACTTTTGTCCTTCAGTTGCGAAACTACCTTGCCATCGGTTATGTTTATAATTTCCTGCCCGGTTTCGTCTATGTATCTTATTTGGCTGTATATAGGAAGGTTCTTGCCGTTTACTTCAGTGGTGGAAGTCGCTGCGAGCCTGATCATTTCATCCGTCAGCATCTTTTTGGAAAGCGCCGCAGCTTCAACTGAAAGATCACTCCAGTAACCGCTGCCACAGATTATCCAATCCCATGGCTTAAAATATGTATATAGAACAAATTTTTGTTTGCCCTCGAATTCATATGAAATCTGGCCTATCTGTCCGACACTCTTTTTCTGCACTACTTCGCCGAAAGCATCTAATTTAAGATCTGCGACAATGTTCTTGCCCACCAGGTCCCCGCGCGGATGCATCTGCAAAACAGCTTTGGAATCTATAATGAAAGGATAGCCGTGCTCACCAATTTTGGTTTGCGCTATGGTATTTATCAATCCGCTATCATCCTGCTCTCGCACTCCTACATAGAGCATTCCGATCACCTTGTCATTGGCATCTGTTATGGGCTTGTAGGCCGCGATGCACCATGAATCGACCACAAATGCCCGTCCCTGGAAAATCTTGCCGCCAAGTACGGTTTCGATTACAGGATTTTTCTTATTATCAGGGTCGATGGCCGGGATGAACGTACCTATCGCGCGACTTGTATCGACCTGCTTTACATTTGTCGCTACACGAAGCATGTCGCCCGCTTCATTGATCCGCTGAAATAGCGTGCATGTTCCGCCGACAAGCTGCGATACTTTGTCCACAACCGGACTGGGCTTTTGGAAATCGTAATTCTGCTCGAGAATTTCGGTTCCCACCTGCAGCGCCGGCAATTTAATGGTCGTCTGCTCCTTTGTAAGCTGATTTACTGCCTTCCAGTTCAAATTTTGGCCCGAAAGGCTCACTTGGCCCCGGCTTTTGAGTATTTCATCGGCAACACAAAGATTATGTCCAACAGTACTTTCCAGCAATTTTTGCTGTGCGACACAAGTGTTATTTATGCCTTCAAGAAGTCTGCTTACTTCCTTGAGCGCAATAGAATTCCAAATTTCGTTGGAGCCTGCATTAGATGCTAGCAGAGAAGCCAGATTGGAACTGCCCGAAAGCTGCTGCGCATCAGTTTCTCCACGGACTATAAGATTTTCAATGTACTTACGTTCATTAACAGCGGCAATCTGCAGAGATTCTATCGCCTGCTGCTCAATTGCCTTGCCCGACTTCTGCGTACTGACATCGCTCATGTCATTGAACAGGTATCGAACATGCAAGGTAATAGTAACCAAAGGAATAACGACTAAACCGATACTTATTATAATCAGTCGCTTCGAAAGCGTAAGTCTATTAAAAATCATAGGTTCGCCTCTCAAAATTCACAAAAAACCGTTCATCAAGTCTGTATCGGCTTATAAAGTGACCAGCTTCTTTACTGCTTTTGGAATTGGGCAAAACTTTTCTAAATTCGGCCAGTTTGCCAAACTTGGCCGACCACTGGCCCGATAACCTAAGAGCTTCTAACAAAATGACTCTAAGCACCGAGAGCGAGCGGTTTTTTGTCCGGCAAGGCGGGCGAGACAAAATCGCCGCAGGTGTAGCTGCCGCTACATCAAGGACGATTTTTGGTTCGGCCAACGCAGCCGGGCAAAAAACAAGCCGCTCGAATGCAGAGGCATTTTGTTAGACGCTCTAAGCTCCGTGCTTGTTTTTACTATAATCGCAGCTATAATATAAAGTTTGAGCATTGTGGACACTTTTTTGTTTAAATAGCTTTACCGGGACACAAAATGGCGAAGATTACAAAACTTGATGACATCGTATCATTATGCAAGCGCAGGGGGTTCATATTTCAATCAAGCGAAATATATGGCGGCCTGGCCAGTTGTTATGACTACGGCCCGCTTGGCTCAGAACTAAAACGCAATGTCCGCAATGCCTGGTGGAAAGCTGTCGTGCAGATGAGGGACGACGTCGTCGGCCTGGATTGTAGCATCCTCATGCACCCACTCGCATGGAAGGCTTCCGGCCATGCCGATAAATTCGCCGACCTTGTTACCGTCTGCAAAAAATGCAATACCCGCACCAGGGTCGATCACCTCGCTGACGCTCCGGAGAATATTGAGCACGTCAAACTCGAGGTAGCACAGGCCGAAGCGTCAAATCTCGGTAAAAAAATCTGCCCATCCTGCGGCACGATCGGCCAGTTCGGCGAACCTATGGCTTTCAAACTAATGTTTGAAACCCAGATGGGAGCCAATGCCGAAGATTCCATGACCGTTTGGCTCCGTCCCGAAACCGCACAGGGAATTTTCGCCAACTTCGCAAACGTCCTCCAAACAACCCGCATTAAAGTACCATTCGGTATCGCCCAGACCGGCAAGAGCTTTCGCAATGAAGTAACAACAAAAGCCTTCATTTTCCGCACACGCGAATTTGAGCAGGCGGAGATCGAATTCTTCTGCGAACCAGGCACCGACGAACAATGGTGGTCGCACTGGAAAGAAGAGCGTTTCAACTGGTACCTTAACCTCGGCATTAAAAAAGACAATCTTCGCCTCCGCGAACATGACCGCGACGAACTAGCTCATTACGCAAAAGGCTGCGTGGATGTCGAATACAAATTCCCCTTCGGCTCAGGCGATTGGCAGGAGCTTGAAGGCATCGCAAACCGCACCGATTATGATCTTCGTCAGCATCAGCGAGGCATGCGCACCATCAACTCATGGTACGAAAACGGCAAAGATACCTTAAAAGCCAAACTCGCCCCCGAAGCCGAGGATTACGAGAAAGGCCCGCTTTCGTATTTCGACGATGAAAAGAAAAAGCGGTACATTCCTTACGTTATCGAGCCAAGCGCCGGCATTGACCGAAGCACGCTGGCATTTCTCGTCGATGCCTATGATGAAGATGAGGCAAACGGTGAAACCCGTTCCGTGCTGCGATTCCACCCATCACTTGCGCCTATAAAGCTGGGCATATTCCCGCTGGTGAAAAAGGATGGTCTCCCCGAGATCGGCACGGCTATGTACAACCATCTTAAAAAATATTTCAACTGCATGTATGACGAAAAGAGCGCCGTCGGCCGCCGCTACCGCAGACAGGATGAAGCCGGTACGCCTTATTGCGTAACCATTGACGGGCAGACCAAAGAAGATGGCACAGTAACCATCCGGGAACGTGATTCCATGAAGCAGGATAGGATTTCAAAAGACCAGGTGCTCACCTACATGCGGGAAAAGCTCGATATCTGATTGACAACGGGCTATGTTATACCGAAAATCAGTTATAGCAGATTATGCCGTTGCTGCGAAAGGAGATTGCCGTGAAAAAATTATATCTTTCCCGCACTGAGCGAAAACTTCTTGGCGTCTGCGGAGGCATAGGCGAATCATACGGAATAGACCCTACCCTCGTCAGGCTTGCCTGGGTGATCATTTCGGTATTTACCGCCATCGTGCCGGGAATCCTGATCTATTTGCTCGCCTGGCTTATTATCCCGTTAAGACCCGGCGAAACGGATGATACTCTCCAACCGAAAATCTAATATCTAAATGGTGATTCATGGAAGAAACACAGCATCTCAAAAAACGCAGCAAATATCTTTTCGGCCTCACTTGCGTACTGGGCCTGTGCGCACTGGCTACAGGTGCATTCGCCATCCAACAGCAAAGCCTCTCCGATGCCGTAGCAACGATTTTTCTTATTGCCACCGCAACACTTGCATTTATTGAGCACCGCGTAACCGAACTCAAATCCGAAATGGTCGCGCGATTCACCGATAACAAGACCAAAACTCAAAATCAAGAGCATTGATATGACAAACAATCACGTCCGAATTTCACAGCTAAAAGATCACATCGGCAGCGAAGTGCTCCTCAAAGGCTGGGTATATCAAAACCGCTCGTCGGGCAAGCTTATATTTATCGTCATTCGCGACGGCTCTGGCCTTTGCCAGTGCGTTATCGAAAAGACGTCATTCAACCCGGAGATTTTCGATCAACTCTCAAGGCTCGGCCAGGAATCATCCATGATGATCTCCGGGCTAGTCCGCGCAGAACCCCGCAGCATCGGCGGTTACGAACTTGCCGCAACCGATGCCGCTATTGTATGCCCAACAACCGATTATCCGATTACTCCCAAATCCCACGGCATAGATTTTCTGATGAAGCATCGCCACCTGCATTTGCGTTCACAGCGGCAGTGGTGCATCGGAAAGGTGCGTCACACTGTCATTGATGCCATACGCAGATTCTTCAATGATAACGGCTTTACGCTCATCGATACCCCGATATTCACAACCATCGCCGGCGAAGGCGAGCAGACACTTTTTGAAGTCGATTATTTCGGCCGGCCGCTGCACCTTGCCCAGACAGGCCAGTTGTACCTCGAATCCGCCGCTATGGCGTATGGCAAAGTGTATTGCTTCGGCCCGACCTTTCGTGCCGAAAAAAGCAAGACCCGCCGCCATCTCACCGAATTCTGGATGGTTGAACCTGAGGTGGCCTATATTGATTTGCCGGGATTGCTTGAGATCGCCGAAAATTTCGTAAGCTCCATCGCTGCCCGCGTCCTTGCCGATAATCGTGCAGAACTTGAATTCCTCGGTGCCGATATACCGTCTTTGGAAAAAATAAAACCGCCATTCGTCCGTCTCACATACACGCAGGCAGTTGAAATACTCACCGGCCCGCGCACGCAGGAATTCCTCGCAAAGCAGCTCCAGGAATTCCAGGCCCAGCGCAAGAACATGGAAGATAAGATCGCTGAACTTGAGGCATTAGTCGCCGGCCAGTCCTCTAAACAATGGCAAAAGGATAAGGCCGCCGCCGAAATAATAGACCTTCGCACTGAGCTTGAAGAGTTAAACGCCAGGATAGAAAACAATCCCAAGCACGCCGTCTTGGCAGCCGATTTCCGCTGGGGCAAAGACCTGGGCGGCTCGGATGAAACCATAATCTCGCTCATGCACGATAAACCAGTTTTCGTAACGCATTACCCAAAAGACGCAAAAGCCTTCTACATGCGCACCGACCGCACAAACGACAAGGTCGTCGAGAATTTCGACTGCCTCGCCCCGGCTGGCTTTGGCGAGATCATCGGCGGCTCAGTTCGCGAAGACGAATATGACAGGCTCATCGAACGTATAAAGCACGAAGGCTATAACCCCGAAGGCTACGACTGGTACCTCGACCTCCGCAAATACGGCTCGGTGCCCCACGGCGGATTTGGTCTTGGCGTCGAACGAACCGTCGCATGGCTCACCGGCGAAAAGCACATCCGCCAATGCATCGCATTTCCCCGAATGATGGATAAGGTTGTGATCTGAGTAAAAAATGGCAGACATCTGGACAATTCAAAAGCTCCTCAACTGGATGACCGATTATTTCAAGGCGAAAAACATCGACGCCCCCCGATTCAGCGCCGAGATGCTCCTTGCCCATGTTCTTGGCATGAAGCGAATAGAACTCTACATGCATTTCGATAAGCCCGTCGAGCCCGACAAGCTCGATTCACTCCGCGCACTTGTAAAACGCGGCGCAGAATCCGAACCTATCGCCTATCTCGTCGGCCAGACCGAATTCTATTCGCTCACCATGTCCGTAAGCCCCGCTTGCCTGATACCAAGGCCCGAAACCGAATTGCTTGTCAAACGCGCGATTGAATTTCTCCGCGCCCGCCCCGGCGACCAGCACATGCTCGACTTATGCACCGGCTGCGGATGCATCGCCGTAGCGATCGCAAAGGGTTGCGCTTCCGCGAAAATAGTCGCGACAGACATTTCAGATGCCGCCCTTGCCATAGCAGCTAAAAATGTCGAAACACATAAATTGACGGACCGCATAAGCCTGCTCTGCGGCGATCTCTTTGAACCAGTTATAAAGCAGCTTGACGCAGCAGCCTTTGATCTGATCGTATCAAACCCGCCCTATGTCACATCTGATGAAATGCAAAAGCTTGATAAGAACGTCAAAGACTTC
>MHYB01000013.1:13336-13620 GCA_001824635.1 Planctomycetes bacterium GWF2_50_10 | reverse complement strand
GTTACCGGCGAATCAATGCCGGTGGAAAAGACGGCGGGTTCTGAGGTAATAGGGTCGACCGTCAATTCGCAGGGGAGCTTTATAATGGAGGCAAGGCACGTCGGGGCGCAGACGGTGCTTTCGCAGATAATTAAGATGGTTAGCCAGGCGCAAAGGAGCAAGGCGCCGATCCAGCGGGTGGCGGATAAGGTTTCGGGGTATTTTGTTCCGGCGGTGATTGCGGTTGCGGTTGTTACTTTTGCGATATGGGCGGTGTTCGGGCCGGATCCGAAGCTGGCTTATGG
>MHYB01000013.1:11461-13327 GCA_001824635.1 Planctomycetes bacterium GWF2_50_10 | reverse complement strand
TGCGGTGGGGGTTTTGATAATAGCGTGTCCGTGCGCGCTTGGGCTGGCTACGCCGCTGGCGATAATGGTGGGGACGGGACGGGGGGCAAGCGAGGGGGTGCTGTTCAAGGATGCAGGTGCTCTTGAGAAACTCGCGGGGGTGGATACGCTTATCGTGGATAAGACCGGCACGCTTACCGAAGGCAGGCCAAGCGTGGAGGCTGTTATCGGGGCAAATGAGGAAGAGGTACTGGCTATCGCGGCTGGGCTGGAGGTATCGAGTGAGCATCCGCTGGGACGGGCGATAGTTGAGGCGGCCAAGGAGAGGAATATCACGCCAAGGCTGGTGGCGGATTTTGTATCGGTAGCGGGCGGGGGGCTAAAGGGCAAGATCGACGGGCGCGAAGTGGTTGCGGGGCATGAGGAATTCCTTAAGCAAAACAGCTTTAAGTTCGATGTCGACCTTGCGGCAAGAGTAACTGAGCATAAGAGTAAAGGGTATTCTGTCGTGCTTGTCGGGGTAGGAGATAAGGCGACGGGTGCGATATTGATAACAGATAAAATTAAGGCTGGCACAAGCGAGGTGCTGGGCAGGCTTGGTCTTGAAGGCATAAAGATAGTTATGATCACAGGTGATAACGCGGCGGCGGCAGGGGCGGTGGCGGGCAGGCTTGGGATAGGGACTTTTGAATCCAATGTACAGCCGCAGGATAAACTGGCTATTGTCGAGAAATACCAGCGACAGGGCAGAACGGTGGCGATGGCTGGTGATGGGATAAATGACGCACCGGCGCTGGCAAAGGCTGATGTGGGTATCGCGATGGCGACGGGGACGGATATCGCGATGGAAAGTGCGGCGGTGACGCTGCTCAAAGGGGATCTGCGGGGTATCGTGCGGGCAAGGAGGCTCAGCGGGGCGGTAATGCGAAATATAAGGCAAAACCTGTTTTTCGCGTTCATTTATAACGTGCTGGGCATACCGATAGCTGCTGGGGTGCTTTATCCGTTCCTTGGGGTGGGCATGAGTCCGGTGCTGGCGGCGGCGGCAATGAGCCTGTCGTCGGTTTCGGTGATTGCAAATTCACTTCGGCTTCGGAAAACAAGCTTGTAACCGTTTCTTGACCACAGGGCACAAAACGCCTATAATCATTCGCTTTTGGAGTTTAAAATGGCTAAAAGTCTGTGTCAAAAATGTAACGCGATGTGCTGCAGGTATATTGCGCTGGAAATAGACGAACCAGAGACTCGCGACGAATTTGATGACGTACGCTGGTATCTCACGCACGAGGGGGTATCGGTGTTCGTGGAAAAGGGCAAGTGGCATGTCAGTTTTGCCGGGTCGTGCAGGCACATCGATGACAAGCACAGGTGCAGCATTTATGAAACGCGGCCAAAGATCTGCCGCAAGTATAAGACCGACGGCTGCGACCGTACCAGCGATGAATACGATTACGAGCTTCACTTCACGAATGATGCGCAGATGCTGGAATATATGCGGGTGAAGTTTGACAATATGAAGATGCAGATCGGGGCAGCGGCCAAAGGCAAAAAGAAACTGGCTGGTAAAAAGAGCGCAAAGCCCAGGAGCAATAAATCGGCTGGACGGGTAGCATGAAGATACAGGCAGTAAAAGGGACGCGAGATTTCTTTCCCGCCGAGATGGCCAGGCGCAATTACATCGTCGACGGATGGAAGAATGTGTCGATACGCAACGGCTTTGAGGAATACGACGGGCCGATATTTGAATACCTTCAGCTTTACCAGATAAAAAGCGGCGATGAGATATCCGAGCAGCTTTTCCGGCTCACCGACCGGGGCGGGCGTGATCTTGCGATAAGGCCGGAGATTACCCCGACGCTTGCGAGGATGGTCAATGAGCAGATAAAT
>MHYB01000013.1:6377-11450 GCA_001824635.1 Planctomycetes bacterium GWF2_50_10 | reverse complement strand
GCCGATAAAGTGGTTTTCCGTGCCGCGCCTTTGCAGGGCTGAGCGGCCGCAAAAGGGCAGGCTGCGGGAGTTTTTCCAGTGGAACATAGATATAATCGGCGTCGATGACGTTCTTGCCGATGCGGAAGTGATATTCTGCGGGCTGGATTATCTACAGCAGGCTGGGCTTGGCAGCGATGATGTGGTTGTGAAGATCTCAAGCCGTAAGATGATGGGCGCGGTGCTTGAATCAGTCGGCATTTCCGGCGAGAGCCGTGATAAGCTTTACACGCTGCTGGATAAAAAAAATAAACTGCCTGCGGATGTATTTGCCGAAGAGTTGTCACGGCAGATAGTGGATGATAATACGCGAAGCATGGTCTCGCAGCTAATGGAAGTAAAGAGCATCGATCAGATCGGCTCGATAATTTCACTGACTGAAGAAGCCAGGCTTGCGATCGATGAACTGGGCAGGCTATTTGAAATGTTGGGGCAGATGGGCGTGGAGAAATTCTGCCAATTCGACATAAGCATCATCCGTGGCCTTGCATATTATACCGGCGTGGTATTTGAATTCTACGACAAAGCGGGTGAACTTCGCGCGATAGGCGGCGGCGGTCGATACGACAACCTGCTGCAACTGCTGGGCGGGCCGGCGATATCGGCTACCGGCATGGGCATGGGTGACGTGGTGCTGGGGATCGTGCTTGAAGAAAAGGGTCTGCTAAAGTCGCAGATGCTCGGCAAAAAAGCTGATTACTATGTCGGCTATACAGACGCCCCGTTCGTTTCCAGTGCGGTTGAGATCGCGGCAAAACTGAGGCGAAAGGGGTATTGCTGTGAACTGAGCTATAAGCCGGCAGGCGTTGGCAAGATACTCAAGGCGGCAAGCGCTGTAAACGCGAAGAAAACAATAATACTGGCCCAGGAGTTTGCTGAAAAAGGCGAATTGCTGGTAAAGGATATGCAGAGCCAAACCCAGCAATCGATAAAGCCTGAGGCACTGGACGGGTGATATGGGACTTGGCGTGCCCAATCATTTCGAGACCGCGTTTGCGGCATGGCTGGGCGAAAGCAGGCTTACTTATGTGCCGGTCGACCAGGCCAAGCGTGCGGCATTTGCAAGATGCAATATCAAGAGCTTCGATTTTTTAATATATCCTCTCGGCGGCTGTCGCGACGTACTGCTTGCAGAAGTAAAGGGCAGGAGGTTTGAAGGTTCTTCGCTGGAAAGGCTCACGGGCCTGCCCTGCTGGGTAACGATGGAAGATATTCGAGGCCTGATGAAATGGGAAGACATCTTCGGGCCCGGATACAAAGGATATTTTATTTTCGCGTACGAGATCGCAAAGCCCGATGTCGATCTTGACCGGTTCAGGAGTTTTGAATTCGGTGACCGCAGATACGTTTACCTGTGCATCGCGGCTGAAGAATATTCCAAGGCAATGCGTTCGCGAAGCGCGAGATGGCAGACGGTGACATTGGGGGCGGAGGATTTTAGAAGTTGCGCTGTGGAGATCGAGAAGTTGGTGTTTTAAAAAAGGCAAAAGTGTGGAATCCCGACTTACGTCGGGATGGCTGATTAGGTTATTTATAAGTCGGTAAAATGAATAAAATAATAGAGGATTTCGCCAAGAGCGTACTTGATGGCGGAATAATAAATAAAGATCAGGCTACTGAATTGTGCAAAGCGGGTTTGCAAGACGGCAACGACCTGCTCTATTGGGCAAATCGGATACGCACTCAATTCTTTGCCAACAAGGTTAAGATATGCTCGATTATTCCCGGTCGCGTTGGCGGCTGCGATCAGGACTGCGCGTTTTGCGCACAATCGGCAAAGTATAAAACGCACATCGAAAAGACAACGATACTGAGCGACGAAGAGATTCTTGGTGCGGCAAAGCAGGCAAAGGAAAACGGTGTGCCGCATATCGGCATAGTTTACAGCGGTCGGAGCGTCAGCGAAAAAGAATTTGCGCGGGTCGAGCGGCTTGCCGGTGAAATAAACACAAAATATGGAATTAAAGCATGCGCCGGGCTGGGAATCCTGGATAAGGAGCACATGGTCAGGCTTGCGCGGGCGGGCGTGGCAAGATATAACCATAATCTTGAGACTTCACGCGATCATTACGGCAAGATCGTTTCGACGCATGTGTATGATGACCGCGTAAATACGGTTTTGGCAGCAAAGGAGGCGGGGCTGGGTCTTTGCACAGGCGGGATCTTCGGTATCGGCGAAAACTGGTCGGATCGCATCGATATGGCGATCGAACTTCGCGGGTTGGAGGTGGATATGGCACCGCTTAATTTCCTCCATCCCATACCCGGTACGCCGATGGGCGATAACAGGCCGCTTGCGCCGAGGGAGATACTCGCGATAATCGCGATGTACAGGTTCATATTGCCCAAGACGCATTTGAAAGTCGCCGGAGGCCGCATCGTAAATCTGCGGGACCTCCAAAGCTGGGTTTTTTACGCGGGTGCGACATCGATAATGAGCGGCAATTATTTGACTACCGCAGGCAGGGCTGTTTCGGAAGATTTGCAGATGCTTGCCGACCTGGGACTTGAGCCGGAGAACGGATGAGGATCATATCGGGTCAAAAACGGGGAATGAATATCCTTGGGCCTAAAGGCGCTAAAGTTACGAGGCCTATAACCGATCGCATCAAGGAATCTGTTTTCAATGTGCTGCAGAAGTATGGCCCGTTTACGGGCACATACGCGGCGGATGTTTTCAGCGGCACGGGGTCGATGGGGCTTGAGGTACTTAGCCGGGGGGCAGGGCATGTTACTTTTGTTGAAAAAGACCCAGGCGCGATTGAGATACTTAAAATGAATATCGAAAAGGGCGGCTGGAAAGATAGATCAAAGATCGTCAAGGCTAATGCTTTTAAAGTTGGAGCGGCGTACCTTGATGGGCCGAAATTCGATTTTGCCTTTGTCGATCCGCCTTACGTGCTGAGCAGGGAGACGAGCGAAAGTTCGCAGCTTGGGTTGCTGCTGGCACTGCTTGCGGGGCAGATAAGCGATGCCGGCGTTGTGATAGCCCGTACGGAGGTGGAGGTGCAGCTTCTTAAGCGGTATGGCCGGCTTGTGCTTGCGGACAGGAGGGAGTGGGGGTCGATGGCGATAAACTTTCTTGAGCTTGAAAATTCTGGCGAGACTTCCGTATGAGCCAAAGACAAGCAGCTATTGAAATAATAAAACGCCTTCGGGAAAAAGGGTACACGGCTCTTTTGGCGGGTGGATGCGTTCGCGATATGCTGCTGGGCAGGGAGGCGAAAGATCATGACGTGGCCACCAGCGCAAAGCCCGATGAAGTAATGCGGATATTTGGGCGCACGCTGGAAGTGGGCGCGAAATTCGGCGTAGTTGTCGTGCTGACAAACAAGGCGCAGGTAGAGGTTGCCACTTTCCGCAGCGAATCCGGATACGCAGACGGCCGCCATCCATCGCATGTCGAATTTGCCGATGCCAGGGAAGACGCATCACGGCGGGATTTTACCATTAACGGCATGTTCTATGATCCCCTTGAAGATAAAGTTATAGATTACGTCGAAGGCCGGCGCGATTTGGAGCTAAAGATCATTCGCACGATAGGCGAGCCGCTGGAGCGTTTCGGCGAGGATTATCTTCGCATGCTCAGGGCGATACGCTTTTCGACGCAGCTTGGATTTGATATCGAACACAAAACGTTTGAAGCTGTCTGCGCCAAGGCATCGCACATCATCAAAATTTCCGGCGAGCGGATCGCGATGGAACTTGAAGGGACTTTTTCAAGCCCGCGCCGCAAAGACGGCTGTATGCAGCTGGCCCAAAGCGGTTTGCTTAGCGCGATGTTCCCGCGGCTTAAAAAAGAAAATGCCCGGCAGGGGGCGGATGTGCTGGGAAAATTTCGACGAAATATAAATTTTGCTCTAGCGCTGGCGGGATTCTGGTCTGGTGCCGATACGGCTGTCGCGATGGAGCAGCTTGAATTTCTCAAGTTAAGCCGGGATCAGTACAGGCACATCGAATTTCTGCTCCAAAACCGGGGCCGGCTGCTTGATGAAAATATGCCCGTCTCAACGCTGCGGCGTTTTGCGGCAAGTCCGTATTTTCGCGACCTGTTCGAAATGCACAAGGCCATGCTCCGGGTAGCGGGAGGGTCTGTCTCGGTGCTTACGAAACTAAAGCTGCGAGTCCGGTCAATGCGCGGGATGGAATTTACGCCCAAACCGCTGCTCAATGGCCATGAGATTATCGCACTTGGTGCCAAATACGGCCCGCAGGTCGGCCAACTTGCAGAAGAACTCTATATCCAGCAGCTTGAGGGCAACATTTCCGATAGCGAGCAGGCCAGGCAATGGGCAAAAACCTGGCTTGACCAGCGCAAATAATTTGGTTGTAATTTTTGCCGCTTTGTATTTAGAATACCCAGCGTTTGTATGAATTTAAAATTTTATTTGGCAGGAATATGATACAGGTAAACGAGAATTTTTTGAAATTACAGGCAGGGTATTTGTTCCCTGAAATCGGCAGGCGGGTTCGCGCGTTCGCAGCGGCAAACTCAAACGCCAAAATAATTCGGCTGGGTATCGGCGACGTTACAGAACCGCTGCCGCCGGCCATCATCCAGGCAATGCACAAAGCAGTTGATGATATGGCCGCCGGTGAAACGTTTAAAGGCTATGGCCCCGAGCAGGGATATGATTTCCTTATCAACGCCATAATCGAAAACGATTACAAGAGCCGAGGCGTCTCGCTGGATACAGACGAGGTATTCGTAAGTGACGGCTCGAAATGCGACACGGGCAACTTCCAGGAAATACTGGGTGTCGCTAACAGGATAGCAGTGACAGATCCGGTGTACCCGGTCTACGTCGATACGAACGTAATGGCCGGCCGCACCGGCGAATACGACCAGGCCAAATCGCAGTACGGAAAGATCGTTTATATGCCTTGCAATGCCGGCAATAACTTCGTGCCTGCTTTACCGTCAGAACCGGTGGACATAATATACCTGTGCTATCCCAACAATCCAACCGGCGCTGTCGCCACGAAAGCCGAACTTGCCAAATGGGTCGCCTGGGCCAAGGCCAATAAAGCGAT
>MHYB01000013.1:2844-6365 GCA_001824635.1 Planctomycetes bacterium GWF2_50_10 | reverse complement strand
TATACGAGATCGACGGGGCAAAGGATGTTGCTGTCGAATTCCGCAGTTATTCAAAGACTGCCGGCTTTACCGGCCTTCGCTGCGCGTTCACTGTGGTGCCCAAAACTGTCAGGGCTTATACCAGTTCCGGAAAAGAGGTTGCAATCAACCCCATCTGGTCCCGCAGGCACACAACCAAGTTCAACGGCGCATCCTATATATCGCAAGCGGCGGCGGCAGCTATTTATTCGTCGCAGGGCAAAAAGGAAGTTCGCCATATAATCGATATCTACATGAGCAACGCCGCGGTTATCCGCAAGAGCCTTTCGGTTATGGGTTACAGTGTCTATGGCGGCGTCAACGCACCGTACATCTGGCTAAAGACCCCCGCGGGGCTTACCTCTTGGCAATTCTTCGATAAGCTCCTTAGCGAGATAAACGTCGTAGGCACACCCGGATCAGGCTTTGGGCCATCGGGCGAAGGCTATTTCAGGCTAAGTGCGTTCGGCAAAGACGAAAATGTAATCGAGGCGATGGAACGCTTCAAGAAATTGAAATTCTAATCGCAAAATGCCCAACATAGCTTACATAGGCCTTGGCTCAAATTTAGGCGAGCGGGCCAAAAATCTTGCAGCCGGGATTGGTCTGCTAAAAAACGCACCTGGCATTGAGGTACTGCGCAAAAGCAGCATTTACGAAACTCTGCCGCTAGGCGCAGTAGCGCAGCCAAAATACCTCAACGGCGTTTTTGAGATCGCTACGACTCTTGACCCCAGGCAGTTGCTGGGCACGCTCCTCGATATCGAAAATAAACTTGGACGAGTCCGCACGGGCCCCGATAATAGCAGGACCATCGATCTGGACTTGCTGCTTTATGCTGATAACATAATAAACGAGCCTGGCCTTGTTGTGCCGCACCCGCGAATGCATCTGCGGTCGTTCGTGCTCAAAGGGCTTTGCGAACTTTCGCCCCTGCTTGTGCATCCGCTTATTAAAAAAACGGTAGCCGTGCTTGCGTCGCGTCTAAACGGCGGAGATTATTTTACAGATTTCTCTAAACCGCAGCTGATCGAAATGGCAGGCGTCATTGCGGTCGGCAAGACGACCTTGGCATCCAACCTGTGCAGCTCTCTTAATGCCAGGCTCATTGCCGAGGCTTACGATACCAATCCGTTTTTGGCGAAGGTCTATGCGGGAAAGCATGACCTGGCCCTCGATTCGCAGTTATATTTTCTCATGACGCGTGTCGAGCAATTAAGCTCGATCAAGCCCGGCGAGATCGCCATAGCGGATTATGTATTTGAAAAAGAGTTTATCTACGCAAAGCGCCTGCTCGATGCTCAGCAGTGCGATCTCTATTGCAGGATAAATAATGGGGTAAGCGGGTCGATTGCGCAGCCAAGTCTGCTTGTGTACCTCAAGGACACGCCCCAGCGATGTCTTGAGCGTATTCACTTGCGTGCGAGGCCTTATGAGCAGAAAATAGAGCCGGCGTTCCTCGAAGAGCTTTTCGAGGATTACCAGGCCCTCGTGGCCGAGTGGCGAATAAGTCCGGTGATAACCATAACCGTCGATGGCTTCGATTGTCGCGACAGAGCAAAAACAGATGAGCTGGCAAAAGAAATAAAATTTTACCTGGCATGACTATGAAAAATACTGTGCTTGTAAAAACCATAACCCAAGTACGCAAAGCCGTCGAGGCGGCAAAAAGCTCCGGCAAAAAGATCGGCTTTGTTCCGACTATGGGAGCACTCCACTCCGGCCATGGCTCGCTGATAGAAACCGCCGCCCGGCAGTGCGATTTTGTGGTGGTGAGCATTTTCGTAAACCCCACGCAGTTTGGCCCCACTGAAGACCTGGCCAAGTATCCCCGCACCCTTGATGCCGACATGGAACTGTGCCGCCAAACCGGCGCCGACGCGGTCTTTGCCCCCGAAGCAAACGAGATGTACTCGCGCGAGCAATTAACGTGGGTAGATGTTGAAAAGCTGACCACCGGCCTCTGTGGCAAATCCCGGCCCGGCCATTTCCGTGGCGTAACCACCGTCTGCGCGAAGCTGTTCAACATTGTCTGCCCGCATGTCGCCTTTTTCGGACAGAAGGATGCCCAGCAGGCGGCGATAATAAAGAGGATGGTAATAGACCTGAATTTCCCCCTCGAAATCGTAATTTGCCCGACTGTGCGTGAAAAATCAGGCCTGGCCATGAGCAGCCGTAATAAATACCTTTCCGAATCTCAGCGAGCCGATGCTGGGGCAATTAACCAAAGTCTCCAGGCAGCTTGCCAGGCAATCATCTCCGGCCAGCGGCAAAGCACTGCCATCATTGCACTTATGCGCGAAATTTTGGACCGAACCGGCGTAATTGAGACAGAGTATATTCATATTGTTGACAGCGAATCGCTGGAGGATGTTGATACGATCACCAGGCCCGTTCTTATCGCGGTCGCGGCAAAGATCGGGGCCACCCGCCTGATCGATAACATACTCTTGGACGCGCAGGCGTTAAAATAGTATAATCAGCGGCCTGTATACAAGTTGAAAGGATATTCTGGATGTTCGTCAAGGCTTTAAAATGCAAGATACACCGGGCAACGGTAACCGATACAAAGATCGAATATTCCGGCTCAATCGCGGTCGACCCTGAACTAATGGAAGCTGCCGGGATGGCGCCCTATGAAGCGGTGCTCATCGCAGATGTCAATAATGGTAATCGTTTCGAGACATACGTTGTGCCCGCAAAGCGGGGTTCGGGCGATATCATCATAATGGGAGCAGCCGCCAGGCTTGCCCAGTGCGGCGACCGTGTGATCATTATCAACTTCGGCTATTTCACGCCGGAAGAACTAAAGAACCATAAGCCCAAAGTTGTTGTCATGGGTGACAATAACAAAATAAGCGAAATCGTCTAGGCTGGCGGGGGGATATAATGCATCCGGAACTTTTCGAGATACCGTTTATTCATGCGACCGTCAAAAGCTACGGCCTGGCGATCGTGATCGGCATTCTTGCCGCCATCTACATCATTCGCCGCCTTTCAGACCGCATCGGTACAGGCCCGATCAACAAAGACTACATCACCAACGGCGCACTTTACGCCCTCATCGCCGGCGTGGTCGGCTCACGCGTTTTTTACGTCTTTCACCACTACAATGAATTCCGCGGCAGGTGGGTCGAGGTTTTCTCGATCTGGGAGGGGGGCCTGGAACTCCTCGGCGGCGTGCTGCTGTCCATAGTGGTTATATTTGCGTACCTGCTTGTATTGAAGCTGCCTGTGCGGCGTTTTCTCGATATCCTGGCCATTGGCATCGTGCTGGTACTTGGTTTTGGCAGGCTGGGGTGCCTGATGAACGGCTGCTGTTTCGGCCAACCCTCGGATGCGCCGTGGGCCATTCGCTTCCCGTATGCCTCGATACCGTACCAGAGCCAGGTCTATCCGGATATGGATCGCAACCGCGCCCAGCCGCATCTGGATATCCCTGTAGAATTTTACGGTGTGTCTATCGATGGAAGGTGGGCAGCAGCGGAGGAAGGTTCAAAATT
>MHYB01000013.1:1805-2710 GCA_001824635.1 Planctomycetes bacterium GWF2_50_10 | reverse complement strand
TGCTGTTTACCTACTGGCGGTTTATCGGGTATGGAGCAGACGGCAAACGTCCAAGAATGGCTGTCGGCAAACCGGGCTGCACCTTTGCACTGATGTTTATGATCTACGGGCCAATGCGGTTTTTCATTGAAAGCCTCCGCGATGATAATCCCTTTGAGATATACAGCCTGACTATTTCGCAGCTCATCGGTGCGGGTTTGTTTGTCTTTGGCGTCGCGTTGTTCATAGCGATGGCCAAAATGCCGGCTGATGATATTATGCTCGGTGCTGCGCCGGTTTCAAAACACCGGCCCCGACAAGATCAGCCATCGCCGCCAAAAGCGAGTCGATCTGCATCTTAGTATGCTCGGATTGCAGTGATATCCTCAGCCGTGAGCTTGCCGGCCCGACGGTAGGGGGCCTGATAGCCGAAATAAAGAAGCCCTTCTCAAATAAGGCTCTTGATACTTCCACCGTCTCCTTCGCGTCGCCGATTATCACCGGTACGATATGGGTTGTACTTGTGCCGGTATTTAGCCCCAGCCTGCAAAGACCCTCTCTGAGCATAGTTGAATTATCCGCCAGCCTTGTTCGCCTCTGTGGCTCTCGCTCCACCAGGTCCATCGCCGCGTTAACCGCCGCGCAAGTAGCTATCGGCAGGGCGGTCGTATATATGTAACTCCTGGCTTTGTTTACCAGGTACTCGATTACCACCCGCGGCCCCGCGATGAATCCGCCGGATGCCGCCAGTGCCTTGCTCATCGTGCCGACAATTATGTCCACACCGCTGAGCACCCCAAGCTGCTGGGATAGACCGGCCCCGCTTTGCCCAAGACAGCCCACCGCATGCGCCTCATCCACGATCAGTATCGCCCCATATTTTTCTTTTAGCCGCACAAGTTCCCGCAGATCCGCGCAATCCCCGT
>MHYB01000013.1:0-1738 GCA_001824635.1 Planctomycetes bacterium GWF2_50_10 | reverse complement strand
CCGCCGTGACTGCGTCGATTATGGAAGCGTGGTCTAGCTTATCCAATAGTACAAGGTCGCCTTTTTGCGGCAGCGTCCGAAGCAGTGCCTCATTAGCCATGAAACCAGCCGGCAGCACCATCGCCGCCTCCTTGGCGAACATCGCCGCCAGCCGCTCCTCCAGTTCGATATGCATCCTCGTGGTGCCGCATACAAGCCTCGATGCCCCCGCACCGAAACCGTATTGCCTCACCGCCTCGCAAACGCTTTTGGAAATATGCTCATGACCTGCAAGGCCAAGGTAATTATTCGAGCAAAACAGTATGTACTCTTTCTCTTTTGCCTGCACAGCCGTCCCGGCTGCGCTGTCTACCGTCAGCGGCTCGCGAAAAAGCCCCTGTTCTCGAAGGCTTTGCAGCTCTTGATAAAGATAATCAAATTTCACCACTGGAACTTTTCCATTGCTAAACTACCTGATTTTTCTTAATTATAGTACATACTAAAATGCCATCATACGAGTACTAATTATGAGTTTTTACGACCGAGATTATGCAGAGGGCCGCGGCGTCTCCTCTTTCCGCCCGTCGGGAATGGGGCTGGGAAATCTTACGCCGGTAGTCAAGTACCTACTTATCATCAACCTCGCCGTGCATATCTTATCAGGTATAGCCGCAATGGCCAATGTTCCATTCGTGGCATATATCATCCACGGCTGGCTTCCCCTTGAGGTCAACCCCCAAAGCCCGCTCGCCAGCCTTCAGCTTTGGCGTTTTGTCACATATCAGTTCGTCCATGCCGACATCTGGCATATACTTTTCAACATGCTAGGCCTGTTTTTCCTTGGTCCTACCCTTGAACGGCACTGGGGTTCGCGCCAGTTTCTCTTCTTTTATCTTTTCTGCGGCGTGATGGGCGGCGTTGCTTATACGCTTCTTTCGTTCCTTAAAATTCTTGCCCCTGGGTCGTTGATAGGCGCTTCGGGCGCGATACTTGGCCTGCTCGCAGCCTGTGCGATCAAATTTCCCCATTTCGTCGTGATCTTTATCGTGTTCCCGGTGCCGATCAGGCTCGCCGCGATAATACTTATAGTGATTTATGTTGTAAATATTGTGCGTGCCGGCGATAACGCCGGCGGCGATAGTGCTCACCTCGCCGGTATGGCAACAGGGGCCGCCTATGTCTGGCTTGGCCCTGCATTCGAAAGGATTATGCTTCGCCGCAAAAGCTCCGCCTGGCAGCGAAAACTAGACCGCCAGAAGAATCTCCAGAAGGAGGTCGATCGCATCCTGGATAAAGTCCACCGCCAGGGAATTCAAAGCTTAACCCGTTCCGAGAAACACACCCTCGAACAAGCCACCCGCCTCGAACAGATCAGAAATAAACTCTGATTAGTAATTAATTAGTGATTAGAGATTAGTAGTTAGTATTACTGCTATTCCCAATCGATCTTTTCACTCTCGCTGAGCAGTTCGCTCACTCTCTCATTTACCTGCTGTTCTTTTTTGGTCTTAAGCTTTTGCAGCTCTGCCTGCTGGTTATTGACCTGTTTTTGCAGTTCAGCAAGACGTTTATTCATATCCTGATATCGCAGCTCTTTTTGCTTAACGATAAGGTCGAATCGCTCGTTAACTAATCCCCGCAGCTTATCTGTAAGCTCCTTCTTCTTTGTTTCATCGCTGACCGCCCTGAGCTGCTTAACCACCTCTTCGGTTTGCGATTTAAGTACCACATCCTGCTTGAGCACCGCCGCAAGTTCGGG
>MHYB01000012.1 GCA_001824635.1 Planctomycetes bacterium GWF2_50_10 | reverse complement strand
TATCCCGCAGCGTTTGACCCTGCTGATCTTTATTTCAGCCCCAAGTCCCAGACTATTAATCTTGGATATAAGCACTTCGCCGTCAATACCCGCATCGAGCATCGCCGCGATGATCATATCCCCACCAGCCCCGCAAAAACAATCAAAGTATGCTATTTTCATTCACAATACCCCCGTTCTTTAAGAAGCCGTGCAGCTACCTCTTTAAGGTCATCTAATTTAGTAGAAATGATATTCCATACAGTTTCAGGATTCAAGCTGTCGTATCCGTGCACTAAAACGTGTCTAAATCCAATAATATTACGGTGGTCCGGAATTTGTTCCGATATGTCTGGAGCCAGCCGGTCGATCTGGATCATGGCTTCCCCGATTATCTGTAATTCGCGTTCCACTGCCGAGCGGAATGCACGGTTACTCTTGTAATCGTCAATCGTTTTATCTCGAGTGAACTCGATCAGAAATTCGCAGCTTCCCAGCATATCATAAAGGTATTTTTCGGGATCACGAATTGGCATACACCTGTTTCCTGGTTTCGTTTACGCGGCGAATAAAATACGGGTTCCTAAGCCCCTCTGGTTCGACTAGATCGACATGGCACCCAAAAAGTGATTCCAGTTCTCGAAGCAGTTCAAAGTAGTTATCGAATCGGTAAGCATTAACTGTCTCATCGAATTCGACAAGAAAATCAATATCGCTTTGTTCTGTCATTTGCCCGGTAGCGGCCGAACCAAATACATCCAGCCGCGTCACATGGAACTTTTTGCAAAGTTCAGCAAGCCCTTGCCGTTTTTCTTCAATAAGCGATACCATAATATTTTCCTATTTGGACATTATAGCATCATGATCGACTATTAACAAGATGGTTATCGTCGCAACGCATTCGCAACCTTTACAACATCGCTCATCGCCCCCACGTCATGCACGCGTACTACCGACGCCCCTTTTTCCACCGCTATCGCCACGCTCGCAGCCGTCCCGAAAACCCGTTCCTCAGGCTTCTCTTTACCCGTCAGCATGCCGATAAATTTTTTCCTGCTAGTTCCCACCAGCACGCGGTAGCCGCTGTGTGTAAACCGTTCAAGGTGCTTCAGAAGCAATATATTATGCTCAGCAGTCTTGCCGAACCCGATACCCGGATCTATTATGATACGCTCGGCAGCGATACCCAACTCCTGTGACCGCCCAGCCCGTCCAAGCAGGTATTCCAAAACTTCCCCAACCACGTCCTCATACTTGGCTAGATTCTGCATCGTCTGTGGCGTGCCCGGCATATGCATAAGTATCACAGGAACATTTGCCTCCGCCGCCAGCCGAGCCATACCTTCATCCGCAAACGCCGTAATATCATTTATTATAGAAGCACCCGCCTCAATAGCAGCCCCGGCAACCTCCACATCAGAAGTATCAATGCTTACTGGTATATTTGTCTTTTTAAATAGCTCACGCAATACCGGCAAACATCTGGCGATCTGCTCACTTGCGGATACTGCCTTCGCCCCCGGCCTGGTACTCTCCGCGCCAATGTCAATTATCGCCGCCCCTTCGCTTACCATTTGCAAACCGTGCTCGACAGCCCTTTGCGTGTCAAAGTAAAGCCCGCCGTCGCTGAACGAATCCGGGGTAACATTAAGTATCCCCATCACAACAGCCCCGCCGGAAAAATCTATCGATCCTCCCGGCCAGCGTAAAATTTGTTCACTTTCGCTCATATTGTCACTGCTGTTTATTTTTCGCGCAAACAGGTTCAAACGTACTCTGGTTGAGTATAATTATCTTCTCGCAAGTCTCCTTGGAAACTTTTTTACGCAGTATGTAACGCATATCGTTTACTCCGATCCGCTGCGTTATATGCGTGATAATAATGTGCTCGCATTTGAGATTCTCAAGCAGGGGGGCAAGATCGTTTATATGCATGTGCCTGCCGGCGCGTGCCCGGTCGATATGATCATCATAAAAGAACGTGCACTCGGTTATGATCACTTTGCTGTTGACCACCGATTCATCCGCCATGAACGCCCCCGGCTCGGTATCCCCGAAATAGCTCACCAGCGGCATCTCCAGCACATAATCGATCTTCATGCCGTCTTGCTTGAGTTTTATTATCTCCTGGCCGGATAGCGACAGATACTCAGCCTTGAGCT
Source organism: Planctomycetes bacterium GWF2_50_10 (assembly GCA_001824635.1). Lineage (GTDB taxonomy): Bacteria > Planctomycetota > Phycisphaerae > Sedimentisphaerales > GWF2-50-10 > GWF2-50-10. Next base: position 4,983 of record MHYB01000012.1, on the reverse strand, counting down.
TTTTACGCTTTTCCACCATCGTATAACCCAGCGATCCCCGGACATGCTGGGTATAGAACGCGCGAGCAAAAAGCCCGTGTCGCACCTCGTATTCATCCCCGCCCTTCATTCCCACCATATTCACCGGTATCGCGTTGCCGTCCAGTATAGCCCAGCCGTCGAGCACCTTCTGCATACCAGCCATTAGCGGCGCCGGCGCAAGTATTGTGCCCGTCGTTATCCCGCAGAATTTCCTGTGCGAAAGATAATACGCAAAACCCGAGCAGTGGTCGATATGCCCATGGCTAAGCAGAATGTTATTGATCGGTATTATCTGCTCCGGCGCCTTGCCCACATCAAAGCATATATCGAGCTGCGGGATCGCGATCACCGTCTCTTCTCCCGCAACGGAGTAGCCAAATATGTCAAGATCGCCTAATTTTATCTGTCCAAGGTTATGACTTGGCATTATTTCCCTTCCAAAATCCGCCTGATATTAGGAATTGCCCCCCAGCATGTCAATTATAAATCAGAACCGGGCTAAATTGGCACATTCTGGAAAAAGTCACGGTGTTTCTCGCAAAAAGCCGTTTATAACCCCCAAATTCGCGCAAAAAAGACTGGAAAACGAAATCAATCTCACTACAATGGGCCAAATTATGAAATTCGTACTGATTGACAAGATTATATCGCTCGAAAGCGGCAGTAAAATAGAGACAGTTAAAAGCGTTTCACTGGCCGAAGAATACCTGGCGGACCATTTCCCGGCCTTCCCGGTACTTCCCGGCGTTTTGCTCCTCGAAGGTATGATCGAATCTGCCTCCTGGCTCGTCCGCGAAAAGCAGAACTTTGCCAATTCGATGGTACTCCTCGAACAGGCAAAGAATGTTAAGTATAAAAGTTTTGCCGCTCCTGGCATGCAGATAAGGTATACCGTTACCGTAAAGACGATAGATGATAACGTCTCCAGTTTTATCGGTTCCGGCGTATGCGGCGATGAACCCATTGTCGAAGCCAGGCTAAGCCTGCGGCATTTCAACCTGTCCGATACCGACCCGGCCATGGCCGCCGTCGACGGGCATATTGTAGCAAGTATGAAGAAGCGTTACGAGTTGCTGACGCTCTGATATAAAGGATTGTGAATTAAATTCGGAGAATATATATGGCAATGGATCGCGACCAGGTTTTTGAAAAAGTACAGGAAGTTCTCGTCGATGCCCTCGGCGTCGATGAAGAGGAAGTATCGGAAAAGGCTACTCTCATGGGCGACCTGGGCGCCGAAAGTATCGATTTCCTCGACATAGTCTTCAGGCTCGAAAAGGCTTTTGCTATCAAGATACCACGCGAGGAACTTTTCCCCGCAGAAGCTCTCATGGGCAACCCGGACTATGTAAACAACGGCAAGCTCACCGCTTCCGGCATGGCCATGCTCAAGGAAAAAATGCCCCATACCGATCTGAGCAACTTCGAAAAGGACCCCGATATAAACAAGATCGGCGATCTCTTCACAGTTGCCTCGATCGTCAATTACGTCCAGAGCAAGGTATAAATCGAAAATAGCTTTGTAGCTTTGAGGATGGGCAAGTACTCTTGCCCATGCTGTTGCCTGAATCGAAAATAGTAAATAATAAATAGTAAATTAAAGCATGCGTTGGATTTGGATAGATAAGTTCGAAGAGTTCAAAAGTAAGGAAAGTGCCGTCTCCCTAAAGAACGTCACCTTGGCCGAGGAACACATTCACGACCATTTCCCCGGCTTCCCCATGATGCCCGAATGCCTCATTATCGAGGCCATGGCTCAGACCGCCGGCATTCTCGTCGGTGAGGCCAAGAACTTCAAGGAAAAGGTCGTCCTCGCAAAGATATCCAAGGCCGTCTTCTTCGACTTCGTCCGCCCCGGCGACCAGATCCGTTTCCATACCAAAATGGAATCCATCGCCCCCGAAGCCGCCTCTACAACCGGCAAAGTTACCCGCGGCGATAAGACAATCGCCGAAATAGACCTCATGTTCAGCCACATAGACCAGAACCTCGGCGGCAAACAGTTCCCCAAAGAAAACTTCGTCTTTACCGATATGTTCATGTCGCTTCTGCAGGGATTCATCAATAAGCCTGCCGCGGAGACTAAGTAATGACAAGAGTTGTTGTCACCGGCACCGGCGCCATCACTGCACTTGGCCTCACTTCAACCGAACTTTGGCAGGGCATCAAGCAAGGCAAATGCGGCATAACTCCCATTACCTCCTTTGACCCCGCAGGTTTCCCCACAAAGATCGGCGGCCAGGCCCCGGATTATAAAATAGGCAATTACGTTCCCAAGTCGTATCGCAAAGCCACCAAGCTCATGAACCGCGATATCGAGCTTGCCGTAATCGCCTCAAAAGAAGCTATCGACTCCTCCGGCCTTATCACAAAAGGCGTTGACGAAACGAAAATAAATATCGATTCCTCCCGCGTCGCTACTGAATTCGGCGCAGGCTTTATGTGCTGCGACCTCCCCGAACTCGGCCCCGCCGTGGAAAAAGCTATAACCGACGGCGTATTTGATATAAAGAAGTGGGGCGCCGACGGCCTCAGTTCTATTACGCCGCTTTGGCTCTTAAAATACTTGCCCAACATGCTTGGTTGCCACGTTTCCATCATTCACGATTTCCAGGGCCCAAACAACTCCATCACCTGTGCCGAGGTTTCCTCCCACATGGCCATGGCAGAAGCCGCCCAGGTAATCACCCGCGGCTGGGCGGATATCGCCCTCACCGGCGGCGGCGAAGGCAAGATGCACCCAATGAGCATCATGCGTCAGTGCATCGAAAAACGCACCTCGACAAAATATAATGATACCCCCGATAAAGCATGCCGCCCCTTCGACTCAGCAGCCGATGGTTCCGTCTTCGGCGAAGGCGCCGGCGTTATCGTAATGGAATCGCTCGATTACGCCCTCAAACGGGGCGCAAAAATTCTTGGCGAAGTCCTGGGCTTTGGCCATTCCCACAGCCTCGAACCAACTTATCTCCGCATGGAACCCGAAGGCACCGGCATCGCCTGCGCAATCGAACAAGCACTTGCCCAGGCCGGCATTACCCCTTCGCAGATCGATCTTATTATCCCTTGCGGCTCCGCCATCCCCCACGATGACCTTGCCGAATCCCACGGCATAGAATCCGTCTTCGGCCCGCTTGTAAAAGATATACCCGCACTGCCCACAAAATCCATGCTCGCAAACACAAGCGCAGCAAGCGGAACCCTCGATGCGATAATCGCCCTTAATATTATGAATGAAAGCTTCATCCCCGCCGCCAAAAACTGCGACTCTCTCGCGCCCGGCGTAAACCTCAACATAAACACAAAACCTCTCACCAAAGACGTTAAGCACGTCCTCTGTACCGGCTACACCTATGGCGGCCAGACTGCTGCTTTCGTCCTCAAAAAATGGGAGGGCAAATAATGAATAAACGCGTAGTCATCACCGGTATCGGCGTCATCTGCCCAATCGGCCACGACGTCGAAACCATGTGGAAAAATCTCCTCGAAGGCAACTCCGGCGTCGCCAAAACCACGCTCTTCGACGCACAGACTTTCCCTACCCAGTTCTGTGCCGAGGTCAAGGATTACGATTTCAAAAAATTCGTCACCGACCACAAATCGCACCAGTACGCCGGCCGCAACAGCGCATTCAGCCTCGGCGCCGCAGCACAGGCTTGCAAACAGGCCGGTATCGATGTCGAAACCAAAACTCCATCCGATGGTATAAACCGCAAACGCATGGGGATATATCTCGGCGCCGGCGAAGGCTCGCTCGATAATCTCAGCTTTTTCGCCGCCGTCGTTTCCGGCTGGCAAAACCAGTCCCAGTCAATGGACTGGCAAAAATGGGCTCAGGTCGCCCTTAGCCAGATGTTCGCTCCAACCGAACTCGAACAGGAACCAAACATGCCCGCCGCCCACCTTGCGGTATTTACGCAAGCCCGCGGCCCAGTCCGTAGCTGCCTCACAGCCTGCGCAGCCTCTACTCAGGCCATCGGCGAAGCCACAATGCTTATCCGTCGCGGCGATGCCGATGTCATGATCACCGGCGGCGCCCACTCAATGATCCACCCGCTTGGCATCACAGGCTTTAACCGCTTAACAGCCCTTTCTACCCGCAACGAAAGCCCGACCACAGCTTCGCGTCCCTTTACCGCGACCCGTGACGGCTTCGTCATCGGCGAAGGCGGCGCGATACTCATAATCGAATCTCTCGAACACGCACAAAAACGCGGCGCAAAGCCCCTCGCCGAAATCCTCGGCTACGGCTCCACCGCCGACGCGTTCCGCGTCACCGATATGCACGAAGACGGCAGGGGAGGCGCAGCCGCCATCCGCGCAGCCATCAAAGATGCCGGCATAGACCCAACGCAAGTCCAATATGTAAACGCCCACGGCACAAGCACCGGCGAAAACGACTTGATCGAGACCCGCGCGATAAAAGCGGCCTTCGGCGATCATGCCAAAAAACTTTGCGTAAGCTCGTCAAAAGCAGTTATGGGCCACCTCATCGGTGCCGCCGGCGCAACAGAGACTATCGCCTGCGTCATGGCCCTCCGCGACGGAATCATCCCGCCGACAATGAATCTCAACGACCCAGACCCCGAACTCGATCTCGACTACGTCGCCAACAAACCCCGCAAAGCCGACCTCAAAATAGTCATGAAAGAATCCTTCGGCTTCGGCGGCCAAAACAACGCCCTTGTCCTCAAGAAATTTGAAGAATAAAATATGATAGACATTAAGGCAATTCGCGAAAACCCCGCTCTCTTCAAAGAAGCCTCCGCTAAAAAACGTATTACCGTCGATATCGACCGCCTCTTGACTCTCGATAACGAACTCAAGGGCGTCAAAACCCGCCTCCAGGATATCGCTACCGAAAAGAACAAGGCCGGCAAAGATATCGCTAAACTGCAGGGTGATGCCAAAGCAGCAGCCCTCGCCGAAATGACCAAGCTCAAGCAGGAAGAATCCGGCCTA
>MHYB01000011.1:6446-7678 GCA_001824635.1 Planctomycetes bacterium GWF2_50_10 | reverse complement strand
GCATATTATCATGCCGGCGCGGAATGAAAAGGATATGGTGGAAGTGCCTAAGGCTGCCAAGACGGGGATGAGGTTTCATTATGTCAGGGATGTTGAGGCGGTTTTGAAATTGGCGATTTCGAAGTTGGCATAAAAAGATAAGTGCGGAAGTGCCAAAGTGCGTAGGTGCGGAAGTGCTCAGTGCGGAGGAATTTTAATTGGCAAATGTGTGGAAATTTAAATTTGCAATTATCGTATCATTTGCATTGCTAACAGGCGGGTGCCTGGATTTCGATTTCGATATGGGCAGGTTTGCGGTTGCATTTGAGAATCCGCCGGGCAATTGTAAGAAAATCGATAAACGCCTTTTAGGAAAATGGCATTATGCGGATGCAAATCAGGGTAATGCAATACAAATCAGGCCTACAGGGAAAGGTTTAATCGAAATCATTTCGCCTGACGGCAATGACATAGATGCAAATGAGATTTTGAAAGCCAAATGCTGCAAAATCGGCAAGGACCGGTTCTTGTTCGTGCAATCAGGGGTAAATCAAAATTGTGGGATTGCGAATAAGATGGCGTATTGGGGCTTGCATTATACATTCAAAGGGAATGACCAAATCCTGCTGAGAGCATTCGACCATAATAAGATTGAGAAAATGGTCGCACAAGGCATACTGCAAAAGCGGCAAGCGGATCCGAATTGCGGAACGATGATCAGCAGCAGTTCTGAGGAGGCCGCTAAAGCTATCAAGAAGTATGGAGCTGCGGCGTTTGTTTGTGAGCCAAATGAGGCTTGGGTATTTTGCAAAGAAATGCCTTAGCCGGCTTTAATGGCCCAGCGGAATTTGGCGCTGGAGGAGCGGGGGTTTTGCATTATTTCATTTGTTCTGGGGGTTACGGCGCTTTTGGAGCAAGTTGAGTAGACGCCCTGGGCGGTTAGTTCTTTGAATGAGTTTTTTACCAATCGGTCTTCGCCGGAGTGGAAACTGATTATGCCTATTCTGCCTGCCGGCTTTAAACAATGGGGGGCGACGCGGAGGAGGGTTTTTAGGGAATTGAGTTCGTCGTTTACGAGTATGCGGATGGCCTGGAAAGTGCGGGCTGCGGGGTGGAGTGAGCCGAAGGGGGAAGCGAGCTGCTGTTTTTTCCAGGTGCGTTCGGTGAGGCCCTTGGCGTTGAGGACGATGCGCAGGAGCTGGCCTACGGTGGTGATGGGCTGGACACAGCGGCTTGCGACGATGAATTTTGCG
>MHYB01000011.1:0-6416 GCA_001824635.1 Planctomycetes bacterium GWF2_50_10 | reverse complement strand
TCCCATAGGGCGGCTGAAAGATCGTGCTGGGAGATGGTCGCCAGGAGGTCTGAGCCGCTGGTTCGGATACGCGAATCCATTCGCATATCGAGGGGGCCATCCTGTTTGTAGCTGATGCCGCGGGCGGGGTTATCGACCTGCATGCTTGAGACGCCCAGGTCTGCGAAGATTATGTCGAAGCCGGGGATGGATTCGGTGGCGACAGCTTTTTCAATGCCGGCGTAGTTGCTGTGATAGAATCGCAATTGGGCTTTGGCGTTTTGCAGCCTTGCTTTTGTTTTTTCAAGCTCGGCGCCGTCCATATCGAAGCCGATGAGCATGCCAGTTTCGCCGATGTGCTTTAGGAATTGTCGGGCGTGGCCGCCGTAGCCGAGGGTGCAGTCGGCGATGATATCGCCGGGTTTTGGGCGGAGGCAGGCGATTATTTCTTCAACCAGGACGGGAACGTGGGTGCCGGCGGGGGTTTTGCCCTTGGCGCGGAGCTTGGTTTGCTGATCGGGGTACTTCTGGGGCTGAAGCTCCTTGTACTTCTGGTCGAACTTTTTGGGGTGCGTGCCCGAGTATCGCGGGCGGCGTTTATGGTTATCTTGTCCGGAATCGGTCATTATTTTTCACATTCAAATTTATACTGGTCATCGTTTACGGCGGTAAGTTTATACCGGCCGCGAAGAATATTACCAGAAAATTCGAAAATGGTAAAGGTGGGATGTTGTTCGATAATGCGGTAAGTGCCTTTGTCGGCCAATTGGACGGTTCCACGGCCCTGGTTTACGGGGCCCTGGTAGGTGAGGAATTTGAGGTCGTGGTCGGCGATCTTTGTTGCGACGGCGGGGCGGGTTGCGATATCTTCGGGGGGGCAGTCGAGTCTATAAGTGATCAAAATAGAACCGGCCCGGAGCATCATATCCCAGTGCCCGGGGCCGGTGAGTGTGTGTTTGTGAACGACAAATTCGGATGCGTTTTCGATATCAGCGCCTCGTTATTATGTCGAAGGTGTCCTGGGCGATGACGAGTTCCTCGTTGGTTCTTATCATCATCGCGGCGACTTTTGAATCCTTTGTAGAGAATATTTGCTCGTTGGCGCGGTTTTTGGCGGTGTCGAGCTTTAGGCCGAGATAACTGAAGTTTTCCAATACCTGTTCGCGGAGGAACGGGCTGTTTTCGCCTATGCCGGCGGTGAAGACGATCGCGTTTACGCCATTGAGGACGGCGACGTACGAGCCGATGTACTTCTGAATCCGGTAACAGAAGACGTCGATGGCGACCTGGGCCATTTCTTCGCCCTGGTTGGCGAGTTTGACGATGTCGCGCATGTCGTTCTTGCCGCAGAGGCCTTTGAGACCGCTTTGTTTGTTGAGGAGGTCGTTAGTTTGGGAGAGAGAGACGCCGAGTTCTTCCTGCAGGTAGAGCACGATGGCTGGATCAATATCGCCGCTGCGGGTACCCATTACGATGCCTTCAAGGGGAGTGAGGCCCATGGAGGTATCGACGCTCTTGCCGTGGTCGAAGGCGGTGATCGAGCCGCCATTGCCGAGGTGGCAGGTGATTATCTTCAATGTCTCGAAGGGCTTATTGAGCAGCTTTGCGGCCTGTTTGGCGACGTAGCCATGGCTTGTGCCGTGGAAGCCGTATTTGCGGATGCCGTGCTTGTGATAGAGATCTATCGGCAGGCCGTAGAGATACGCTTTTTTGGGCATAGTCTGGTGGATGGCTGTATCGAAGACCGCTACGTTTGGGACGCCGGGCATGAGCGCCTGGCTGACCTCGATGCCGGTGATATTTGGCGGATTATGGAGCGGGGCGAGTTTGGCGTTTTCACGGATGGCGTCGAGGACGTGTTCGTTGATGAGTATGGAGCGGGTGAACTTCTCGCCGCCGTGAACGACGCGATGGCCTACGCCTGCGATTTCATTGACATCTTTTATGACACCGTGAACGGGACTAACCAGTGCCTCTTCAATGGCTGCAAGAGCGGCGCGATGGTCGGGGAGGTCCTTATTTATGACGACCTCGTCCTTGCCGTTTGGCTTATGGGCGATATTCGAACCGGGTAGGCCGATGCGTTCGACGAGGCCCTTAGCCAGGATGGTATATTGGCTGTTGATCTCGAAGAGCTGATATTTAATACTGCTTGAACCGCAGTTGATAACTAATATTAACATTTTTATTCCTTCATAGCCTGGATTGCGGTTATAGCGACGGTTGCGACGATATCATCGGCGTTGCAGCCGCGTGAGAGATCGTTCATCGGCTGGGCGAGGCCTTGAAGAATTGGGCCGTATGCTTCGAAGCCGCCGAGACGCTGGGTTATCTTATAGGCGATATTGCCGGCGTCGAGATCGGGGAAGATGTAGACGGTTGCTTTGCCGGCGACGGGTGAGCCGGGGGCCTTGGATGCGCCGACCTTTGGGACGTACGCGGCGTCAAACTGCAATTCACCATCGACGGGAACTGAATCACCGAAACGAGCGTTAACTTTTTCCTGGGCGAGTTTGGTTGCGTCGATGACCTTTTGGGTATCGGCACTTTTGGCGGAACCCTTTGTGGAATATGAAAGCATCGCGACGCGTGGTTCAACGCTGAACTGCTTTGCGGTGATGGTTGTCGTGAGGGCGATATCCGCGAGTTGGTCTGCGTTTGGCTGTTCGACTACGCCGCAATCGGAATAGAGAAAAATCTCTTTGCCGCGGCTCATGAAGAACAAGCTGGAAATGATGTTGATGCCTTTGGCGGCTTTAATTATCTGAAGGGCTGGGCGTACGGTATCAGCGGTTGAATGGATCGCACCGGCGACGAGGCCGTCGACCATGCCGGATTTGATCATCATGGTGCCGAAGTAGATGGGGTGCTCCATCTGCTTGCGGGCCTGTTCGATCGTCATGCCCTTTGCTTTGCGGAGTTCATAATAGCCCTGTGAGAATTTTTCGAGAAGGTCTGATCTGAGATGATCGATGATAGTGAAGTCTGCTAAATCCGCCCCGAGTTTGCCAAGTGAAGTTTTGATCTTTTCTTCGTTACCGATGAGGGTTAGCCTGGCGATCTTTTGTTTGGCCACTTTTGCTGCCGCCTCGAGATTGCGTTCTTCGTCGCCTTCGGGCAGCACGATCCGCTTTACGTTGGCCTTGGCCTTGGCAAGGATCATGTCGAGGAAAATATTCTCTTGTGCCATAAATAGTAAATCCCTAAAAATTATAAAATTACGAATCGCTAATAGTATGGCCGCGCAGGAGTTTATTCAAGCGGTGCGGGCGAAACTTCCTAAATTTAGCAGAAAAGGAACAGAAAAGAACAAAACTACGTTGTTGCAAAAAAGGTCTAAGGGGGTCTCTATTTGCGGGGATACTGATTCGGAACACGTACAAACCCAATGTTGCCGAGGATTTGATCAATCCTTGCCGGCGAAAAAAATGCCATTTTCGCCGCCAAAGCAGGTTTTGGGATGACTTCTAGTTTTTCTTTCGGCGGGGGATGAGGACGGCGGAGCCGAGGGCGAGTACGGCGAGTGTTGCTGGCTCGGGGACGGTGTTTACAAAGCCTTCGCTGTTGCCATCCGGTAAACTTACCAAATGCATTCCAACGCGAAATCCGCCTTGTGAATTAATCGAGGAAGTCACGTCGGCAAAAGTTTTTCCCGGGGCCAGGTTGAAAGTGACTGTAAGCCATTCGCCTGAACTGAGGCCGTTCTTTGGGGGTTGTTTATTGGCGCCGACACTGAATATGACCTGGAAGGGCGTAGAAATAGCCGTTGAGCCGGGCACATTGGGCGGAGTTGCGCCGCTGGTAAATTCTACCGCTTTCTGCGAACCCCAGTTAATGGACGCGAGGCTTTGAAGGGGGCCCTGTTCAAAATATATCTGCGCGATAGCGCCAGCAATAGTGCTGCTGTTTTGGAATTTGAACTCAACCTGGTTTGACCCAACGTCGAAGAGTTCCATTGTGATGATGAGGCCGGGATCATTGCGCCAGATACTGTTAGATGTAATTGCCTCAAAGCTGTAAATATAAGAGGCATTAGCCGGTACGACAAATAGAGCACATACTAAAATACAAATCAATACACTGAGTTTTCTCATAGACCCTCTCCATAAAAACTACTTAAGAAGAGCGCCTTCTCTCCCCCGATAGTTGAATTACTACAAACGACTAGAGGAGAATACACAATCGGGGGTATTAAATCAAGTTTTGTCGCGGTGATGAAAAATTTGCGAACTGTAAGTGGTTTTATTTGCAGAACTTGCGAAAAATTAGATGCTGTAAAAGCCCTAATATTTTTCGGTGGGGCGGGCAGATAATTTCAAAAAGAAGCGGAAATTTTGCTTGCAATGCTATTGTGTGCCAGTATAATCACTATCAAAGCTACGGCAATGGTAGTAATTAAGTGAGGTCTGGAATATGAAAGTATCGACTAAGGCTAGATATGGGTTGCGGTTTTTGGTGGAACTTGCTGCGGGCGGGGCCAAAGGGCCTGTGTTCCTAAAGGACATAGCCCGGACGCAGGAGATATCGGAGAAGTACCTGAGCAGGATCGTGATAGACCTCAAAGCGGCGGGGCTGGTTGACGGTTATCGCGGGGCACACGGTGGATATGTTCTTGCCAAAAAGCCAGAGGATATAACTCTTCGCGAGGTGGTGACGACTCTGGAAGGGGACTTGTCGCCTGTGGACTGTGTCAAAGAAGGGGGGACTTGCGGGCGTATGAGCATGTGCGCCACGCAAGATGCGTGGCGCAAACTAAAGGATGCTATAAACAGCACACTGGAATCTATCACGCTGGCGAGCCTTGTTGAGAAGAGAAACGAGAAGTGCCAGGGGATGTATTATATTTAGATAGAAGACAGGATTCAGGATTCAGAAGACAGAATAATTAAAAAAGAAGCAACATTTAATGGGAGTAAAGGAATATGAGTTACAGAGCGGAGACGTTGGCGTTACATGCGGGGCAGGTTGCGGATCCTACTACGGGGTCGCGGGCGGTTCCTATATATCAAACTACGTCGTATCAGTTCAAGAATAGTGAGCATGCGGCGAATTTGTTCGGGCTTAAGGAGTTCGGCAATATTTACACGCGTCTGATGAACCCTACGACCGATGTGTTGGAAAAACGCATAGCTGCGCTTGACGGCGGGGTAGGGGCGCTGGCTGTTAGTTCGGGTCAATCGGCGATAACGCTTTCGCTGCTCAATATCGCGCAGGCAGGTGATGAGATCGTTTCGGCGGACAACCTTTACGGCGGGACGTATAACCTGTTTCATTACACATTCCCGCGGATGGGGATAACGGTCAAATTTGTAAAATCCAATGACCTTGCGGCATTTGCGGCGGCGATCGGGCCAAAGACCAAGGCGATCTATGCGGAGAGTATCGGTAATCCCAAGCTTGACGTGGCGGATATTGAGGGGCTTGCGGCGGTTGCGCACAAGAATGGTTTGCCGCTGGTGATCGATAATACGGTGTCGCCTTATTTGCTTAAGCCGATCGACTTCGGGGCGGATATTGTCGTGTATTCGGCGACGAAGTTTATAGGCGGGCACGGCACGTCGGTTGGCGGGCTGATAGTGGATTCGGGGAAGTTTGACTGGACGAGCGGGAAATTTCCGCTGATATCCGGGCCTGACGCGAGTTATCATGGGCTTGATTTTGTCGAGGCACTCAAGCCAATGGGCAATATCGCGTATATCATAAAGGCGCGGGTTACGCTGCTTAGGGATATTGGGACTGCGCTTTCGCCATTTAACGCATTCTTGTTTTTGCAGGGAGTTGAGACGCTGCATTTGAGGCTGCCAAGGCATGCGGAGAATGCGCTGGCTGTTGCGAGGTATCTTGCGAATCATCCGAAGGTGGCGTGGGTGAATTATCCGGGGCTGGAATCAAGCGAAGAGTTCGGCAGAGCGAAAAAGTATCTGCAAAATGGCGCCGGTGCGATACTTGGGTTTGGCATAAAGGGCGGCAAAGAGGCGGGCAAGAAGTTTATCGATTCGCTGGAACTGATCTCGCACCTTGCGAATGTGGGTGACGCAAAGACGCTGGCGATACATCCGGCTTCGACGACACATCAGCAATTATCGGCGGCAGAGCAGCTCGCGACGGGAGTTACCGAAGATTTTGTGCGGCTGTCGATAGGCATCGAGCATGTGGACGATATTATCGCAGATATCGAGCAGGCGATCGCGAAGGCTACAGCGAAATAAGTTTAAAAACCCGGGGATGAATATGAATATTTATTCGGATATTACAAAAACAATCGGCAGGACGCCGCTGGTGCGTTTGAATAAGATCGGCAAGGCAAGCGGGGCGGAGATCGTGGTTAAGCTGGAGTTTTTTAATCCGCTCTCGAGTGTAAAAGACCGCATCGGCGCGGCGATGATAGATGCCGCTGAGCGGGAGGGGAAGCTAAAGCCGGGCGGGCTGATTGTGGA
>MHYB01000010.1:61067-67822 GCA_001824635.1 Planctomycetes bacterium GWF2_50_10 | reverse complement strand
ACAAGACAATACATTGCGACGTGATCATCGATACCAGGTTTGAGTGGAGTAATTAAATGTATATAGCAGCGGGCAACAGGTACGAGACGATGAAATACAGGCGATGCGGCAGGAGTGGGCTGATGCTGCCGGCGATATCGCTGGGACTTTGGCATAATTTCGGCTATCACGATACCGAGGTCAACGGGCGGGAGATGGTGAGGCGGGCATATGATCTTGGCATCACCCATTTTGATCTGGCAAATAATTATGGTCCGCCGCCGGGCAGCGCGGAGGAGATGTTCGGCAAAATACTTAAAGATGACCTGGCCCCCTACCGTGATGAGCTGATCATTTCTACCAAGGCGGGATATCTGATGTGGCCGGGGCCGTATGGCGAGTGGGGATCCAGAAAATATTTGGTGGCGAGCCTGGATCAGTCGCTTAAACGGATGGGCCTTGAGTATGTGGACATTTTTTATTCGCACAGACCTGACCCGAATACGCCGTTCGAAGAGACGATGGGTGCGCTGGAGCAGGTGGTTCGCCAAGGGAAGGCACTGTATGTTGGCCTGTCGAATTATTCGGGCGAGCAGACCAGTGAGGCTGTGAAAATACTAAAAGAGTTGAAGGTACACTGCTTGATCCACCAGCCAAGGTACAACATGCTGGATCGCAAAGCCGAATCAGACTTGATGGGCGTACTGGGCAATGAGGGCGTGGGGTGCATCGCATTTTGCCCGCTTGCGCAGGGTGTGCTCAGCGACAAGTATCTTGACGGCATACCGACCGATAGCAGGGCTGCCAAACCTACCGGCTATCTGAAGGCGGACCAGGTTACCGAGGAAAAGCTTTCTAAGGTGCGTAAACTGCGACAGATCGCGCAAAACCGAGGCCAAAGCCTTGTGCAGATGGCTCTTGCGTGGGTGCTGCGGGATGAGCGGGTGACTTCTGCGCTTATTGGTGCAAGCCGGCCTGGGCAGGTAGAGGAAAACGTCAAGGCACTTGAAAAGCTGGATTTTTCAGTGCAGGAAATTAAAGAGATCGATGCGATAACACTGTAAAACCGTTGCGGGTTGCGGGTTGCGAGTTTAAAAACAAGAAGCAAGAGCATAGAACTGAGTTTGTATGAGCGGCAATAAAGGGCTGGTGTATTCGACGGATCACGGCAGGATGTGCCCGGATTGCTCAAAGCCTGTGGGTCAGTGCCAGTGCAAGGCGGCGTCGAGCGCGCCCAGGGGCGATGGCACCGTGCGGGTCGGCAGAGAAACAGCCGGCCGTAAAGGCAAGGGTGTGACGACCGTAACGGGCCTGGCAATGAATGACGAGGAACTAAAGAAATTCGCCACGGAACTTAAACAGAAATGCGGCTCGGGCGGGACGGTCAAGGATGGCGTGATTGAGATTCAAGGGGAGCACAGGGATAAGATCGTCGAGTATCTTAAAACCAAAGGCATTCCAGCTAAAAAAGCTGGGGGATAATTTGTCAGGCGTATTGAACCGGGTCTTTGAGGTTAGCTTCGGCGAAGCCTTTTAATCTTAGCTGGCAGGAATCGCAGTGGCCACAGGCAAGGCCATCTTTGGGGTCGTAGCACGAGTGGGTGAGGCCATAGTCGAGGCCAAGTTCGGTTCCTTTTAGGATGATCTGGGCTTTTGTCATTTCGATTATTGGGGTGTGGATGAGGTACTTGCGCGGGCCAGTTACGGCGGCGGCGGTGGCGAGGTTGGCCATCTCCTGAAACGCGGTGATGAATTCGCCGCGGCAATCAGGATAGCCGGAGTAATCCATGGCGTTTACGCCAATGAAAATATCAAAGCAGGACAAAACCTCAGACCAGGCCAGTGCGTAGCTGAGGAATATCGTGTTGCGGGCGGGGACGTAGGTAATCGGGATTTGCTGGGTATTTGAAGGCATGCCAAGCTCTGGGCGATCCTTGGGTACGGTAATCGACTCATCTGTGAGAGCGGAATGGCCGAACTGGGCGAGATCGATCTTTATGACGCGGTGCTCGGCGGCCCCCATCGATACGGCTACTCGTTTGGCTGCTTCGAGTTCGATTCCGTGGCGCTGGCCGTATAAAAAGGACATGCAGTAGCAGGTATAGCCTTGCGAGCGGGCTATGGCCAGGGTGGTGGCGGAATCAAGGCCGCCGCTTAATAAGACTACCGCTTTATTTGCAGACATAGGAAACTCCAAGAGACAGCGATTTCGGCATAAACACGGCCTAGCTCCGCTAGACCGTGCCACATAAGCCAGGCACTTGTAAAGAAAACCGAAATCGTTTATATTTAACCTTTGAGGTAAGGATAATTAGATGTCGGAAAATATTCAATTGGAAATGTTTGATAATCCGCGGCCCGGTCGCGATTATACGATCACGATAAGCGTGCCGGAGTTTACGAGCGTGTGCCCTAAAACCGGTCAGCCGGATTTCGGTGAGATCATTATAGAATATATACCGGGCGAAAAGTGCATCGAGCTTAAGAGCCTGAAATATTACATGCAGTCATTTCGGAACAAGGGCATCTTCTATGAGGCCCTGACGAATGATATAGTTGATACCCTGGCCGGCGCTTGCCAGCCGCGGTGGATGCGGGTGACTTCGAGTTTTACGCCGCGAGGCGGGATAACGACGGATGTTTCTGTGGAATATTCAGCGGAAAAACGAAATTAAACTGGGCAGCGGGAGGCTATATGCCAATAGTTTTTCATTGCGAATCGTGTAAAAAGAAAATACAGGCCCCGGACGGCAGCGGAGGTAAATACTCAAACTGCCCGCACTGCACGCACCGGGTATATATACCCGTGCCGCAGGAGGTGCTCGACCAAGAAGAAGAACTGAAGCTGGCGCCGATTGACGAAACCGATGAGCAGCAGCGCCAGAGACTGATGCGAGAGACTTATGCGCTTCAGCAGACGCTGCTCAAGCAAAAGGAAGTTCCGCCGGAAGGTGCTGAAATTCCCCAGAACCAGAGCCATGTTCCCAGCGGTCCCGACGACAGGGAAATACTTCGGCAGGTCATTATCGCGCTTAGAAATATGGTGGACGGCAAAATCGACCAGGCTGACGCGACCGCAAGGGCGCTTATGCCTCACAAAAAGCGAGCGGCCGGTTTGCTCGACAGGCTCGCGATGACGGATATGCCTGAGCCTGAACTTGCGGATGTGCCGCCGCAGGTGCTTTCAAAATTCATAAAGAATTTCAGGGCCAAGCTGCAGTAAGCTGCTCTAAGTTGATTCCATAACCAGTTCAGATTTAACGGGAGTGTCTGATTTCAAACGGCTCTGCGCATCAAGCATGGCTATCTTTGCCTGTTTTCTCAACAGCGCCTCATCATTGAAAAACTTTCTTCGCAGACGCGATACCGACATCCTGGCTTTTTTGCGCCAGCCGACATAAAATTTTGCCTGCCATGGAGAATCAAGCAGTTCATCGAGCACCCGCTGTCGCCAGACCCATCGGTCGAGGAGAGTTTCCTGGCCGTGGCGGTTGATGTTGAAGGTTACCGCTTTGGCGGCCTGGTAACTTTGTTCATCCTTGAGTACGGAGTGGGAGCTTTTTGGGTCGTCCATGTGTTCCTGGTGGATCAGCGGATAGTAGAAGCCATTGATATATCCTGCCATCGCCATTTTGAGCCAATATCCAGTAGTGCCCGGGCCGGTAAGATGCCCGAATCGCTCATACGCAGATCTTTTTATGAGCAGACCGGTGCCGCAAGTCCATGGATGGCGAAGTATTTTATGTGAGCCGAAGGTTTGTATCTTGTGCTCGGCACGGCGCAAGTCAAAATCGTCTGGGAAATAATGCCAGCACGCGACAACGCCGAGGTTGCGTATATCTACGTGCGCCTGGGCGAGGGGCTTTGTCCAGCCGGGGGTCATGATACAGTCATTATCACATTTGCCAAGCAGTTCGTCTTTCGAGCGGGACCAGATGGAATTTACCGCTTCTATCTGGCCAACGTTGCGCTTTGAGAGTACCACATCTTTTATTCGCGGATCCGAGATCGATTTGAGGAATTCAGGCGTGTCGTCTGATGAGGCGTTATCCCAGATATAAAGTGAGAACTGCTCTGTCTTATCGGCGAGGATCGAAGCCAGCGCGAGCCTGGTATAATGGAGCCGGTTGTATGTTACAAAAGCCAAAGTAACGTTCATAATTACCTCGAAATTAGCGTTTGATTATGTGCCCCGCGTTTTACGGCACGCGCGGGCCTGTTGCGAATATCCGCCCTGTAGCGTGAGGCTACATCAAGCCATACGGCGAACTGCAGAAGCCTGAAAGCGTGATGCCACTCGATATCCGTTCGATCGAGAAGATCGGGGCCGGGGACATTGAACAGCGGCCCGTTGAATTGTTCCAGATTCGGTGCATACCTGCGTACAATGCCTCGGAGCATCGGACTTTCGCACCAGTATCGCTGGTAATCATGCCAGGAATGCTGGACCGTCGGCTCGATGCCGATCGATGCCAAGGCCCCGGTTGTTGAGTCGATGATCTTGCGAACGGCCCGGCAAGTGAGTTTTGCAAGTTGTCCGCTGGCGGGCACGATGCCCTTATCTGCTGTGGATATAAAACCGGCTGAACCGAACAGCGGAAGGGCCGCCTGGAGAAAGACCCGTCGATCTACTTTAAGATGTATCGGACATTTGAAGCAGAATTCCACTATGTTCTTATCCAGGGCCACAAATCTCGAAGGCATCGCGCGGCGTTCGGCTTTGAAACTCACAAGCATCATGTCAACAGGGTTTAAGAAAAGCCACTCGGCCAGCGAGCCTCGAGACGGATCGACATTCATGTTATAATACTGCTTGCGGCTGTCATAAACGTCCTCGATCAGCCGGGATGAAAATACGCTTTTCCAGAAACTGGTCATTCCATAAATGAAATCGAACGGAACTTTTACCAGTTGCGACCGAAGGCTCCAGAAATCGCGTTTGCATACTATATCCTGCGCGTAATAGGCCTTTAGATAAGTATCCATCTGAGTGCCGGAAAGAATGCTGCTGTACCCGGCGTTTTTGAGCCTATCGGCAACTCCTATCATGTGCGCATAAACGAAAAGACCTTCGCAGCCGATGTACTTAACAGTCTGCACAAGCGACTCGGCGACGTAATCCTCGGATCGAAAATACGGCTGCCAGGGCCGTGAACAGGCCTGGGCTATCTGCGAGGCAATGCGGGTTTCACGGTTGATAAAATCGCAGCAGGTAATAGAATCACATTCCAGCGAGCGTGGAACCTGCGCGAGAATGAGGCGAGAATCAAGCCCGCCACTTAGAGTGACCGCGATACGACCCCCGCGGCTGCGATTATAAACCGCCTTTGCGAGTATTTCGCGAAGTTCTTCGACGAGGTCATCTTCATTGTAGCCGGACTCAAGTTCATCAGGCACATTCCAATAGACAGCCTGATCAGCCGACATTGTGCCCTGCCGATCAAAGGCGAAATTGAAAATCGTCGCGCCTTCGAGCCTTTTTACATGATCATAAATAGTATTTGGAAAGCACACCGTTCCGAAATTTAAGAACTCGGCCGCATAAGTCATGTTTACTTCCGTCTGCGGCTGGGCAACGGCGGCAACCAGATCGAGATGCGACCCGACGCAAACACAATCATGATCGTTGAACGCCGCGTATGTAGATAAAAAGCTCCGCGGATCGGTTACCATGCATAAACCGTCGTTATCGGCAATTCCGAAAACAAAAGCGCCGTTGAGTTTGGCCAGAGCCGCATCCCTGGTTGGATCAACGCGTGCGCCAAGTCGATAATCCTGGAGCGAATCGACAAGGTCGTTGACAAATTTATCCGTCATGTCGCAGGCGAAATCGCCAAGCCAGAAAATAACCATGTCGTTTTCGAGCCGGATGTTGTTCTGGCCATAATGGTCTTCCAGCACCGCAAGCGAACCCCATGTATAATCGAACGAGAAACCATCATGCGGTTTGGGCATGTACGGCTCTTTTAAAAGTGAGAGCAGGTCGCCGCCGGAATATCGTGTTGTAAATGTCGCCAGAAAATCAGGCATGGGCAGCTCCTTCTAATTGGGTGTGAATAGCAACGCTGGACAGAGTATTAGCAAGAGGCATAAAATCCAGGCCCTTTTTGCGGGCGCAGTATTCATGAGTTACAACACCGCCGCGGCACATTACCGCCCCCCCAAGCGAGGCGCTTTGAGCAAAGGCATCTTCGGCACCATCGGCGAGCATTTCAACATACGGGAATGTCGCCGAGGTGAGTATGCGGGTTGATGTGTGCGGAACAAGAGCGGGAATGTGGTCGCAGTTATAATGGATCACATTGTTCTCGACATAAGTATGGGTGAGTGATTCCGAAGAAACGCATGATTCAACAAGGTCTTTGTCGCACGCGGTAGCATCACACATTACGCTGTTGGGCGACATGAGTTGCAGGTCATCGGAGGTTATGATATACGGGCAGACGTCTTTGGGAAGCGTTTGCCTTCTCACGGCGGCACAGATGACGATATCTGTTTTGGAAAGAAGTTCCCTGACGCGGCCGCAAGAACGGGCGGCGTCATTTTCATCAAATTCAATCAACTCCAGATTTCCGGCCGCGATGGACATGGAGGGAATATATTTTGACAATCGGCCCAGAAGCGTATGAGGGTGCTTATCAACGACTATGATCTTGAATTTATTTTGAATAAACACATTGATCGCATTTGCGCCTATGTGGCCGGCACCAATAACCATTGCCGTCGCCCCCGGCCAGGCGGGTATATAGCTGCCGCCCAGGTGGCCTTTGTGTTCC
>MHYB01000010.1:43814-61030 GCA_001824635.1 Planctomycetes bacterium GWF2_50_10 | reverse complement strand
CAGAAGCGGCAGGTGTGTCCCCTCGCGTACCCATTCATATGCGATCGCAGTTAAGCCGCGATTTACGATTCGCATGATGTTGCCGGGCTTTATATTCTCATCGAAGTGCAAATATGTAAAAAGCACATGCTGGGGCGAATAGAATTCATATTCGCTTTCGAGCGGGCATTTGACTTTCACAATAAGTTTGCAATTTGAATATATTTCAGAACTTGACACGATCTTTGCGCCGGCCTGGATATAATGGTCGTCGCTGAAACCGGATTTGACGCCGGCACAGGTTTCGACAAATACATTATGACCTTTGGCCGTCAAGATAGCCGCCTGGTCAGGGCACAGCGCGACTCGGCTCTCATCCGTTTTCCTCTCTCTTGGTACTCCGATTTCCATAAAACCCCCTTAAAAGTAATTATTTTTTCAGCGTTTCAAAATATTTCTCCACTATGCGGTCATCAAAAATCTGCATCATCGGCAGGCCCCAGTTATCATTACCCTCAAGGCACAATGGCCCGTCGGGCGTGATCGCGAAATCCCAGCCTATGGACTGGATGCCGTAAAAAAAGCTGTGCAGACGGCGAGCGTATTCGAGAACATCCGCAAACAAAGGCACTTTAAACCCTTCAAACGCGATCTTCGTATCGGGATGAACTGGCGTGATCTTGCCGAAATCCGGCCGAAAAAAGCCTTGGCCGACCAGGCAAGCGGTATTCATATCAATACCGACCGCGATGCCGCCCGCGCCCCAGTTATCGCAGAATTTCGACCCGGTCCCGACGCGGAGTATCGCTGAAAGGATCTTTATCGAAGAGCAGTTGCAGGCCGTTACAACACGAATGGTATTTATCGCCAGCGGATACAACCGGCTAAGATCCGGGTGCTGCACGATACGCTGCTGGAGCATGCTCTTGCCGTCGATAACGGCACGGAGCTGTTCTGCATCGCCGGGCCGTCCTGAAATGTATATGGTTTTATTTTCCACCTTGAGAGGATATACGCAATGCGCCATTTCACTCAGCAGCGGCTTAATAAAGCAATCACAGTTGCGCATCACGATGCTTTCGAGCGGTTGAGACACTGCGGTATCGAGCCAGTGAATATTATGCTTGTCGCAAAGGGCCAGCGTAGGCGGACACGCAAAGCCGAGCGATTTTAAGAACTGGCCGAAAATAAATTTATCACGAAGCAGGCATATATAGTTGGCTCGGAACCTGCCGACGGCCCCCTGCTCGTTTATGCGGTCACGCACGCGATAAAAATTTTTGGCGTGCATAAAATTTGCCGGACGTGAATCTTTGAGATCAAGCCCATAAAGATAATAATACCTGTTGAGCTGGCCGTATTTGAACAGCCATGCGAGATTATCAACAAGGATCGCCAGCTGCCCTTTCTGCGCGCGGCTGGGAAAATATGTACGCCGCGGGGGATGGGCCACAAGCTCCCAGAGCGTGCGCATAAAGCTCAGTGGTCTTTTGAGTTTGGCGAACATTTCTATTCCCGCTATAAGGTTGCCTGGAATTTTTCTTTGAGAGGCCCTTCAAGCGCCTGGTGCATGGATATTTCCCAATTATCATTACCTTCTATGAAAACCGGCCCCGTGTGGCTCATGGCGATATCCCAACCAATCGAATGAACGCCGTAAAAGAACCGGTGGAGCTTAATGGCCGTATTTACCGCATCATGAAAATATGGCACGGCATAGTTTTCAAAAATTATCCTGGTTTCGGGATGGCGGTCGACGGACGTGCCGAACGACGGCTTAAAGAGGCAATATTTTGAAATAGTACCCGATACAAGATCAACACTGCCGAGGAGACCGCCAATCGCCCAGTTATCACAAAAGTTGCCGCCGGCCCCTATTCGGATGAGAGCCGAGAACGGCTTTGGATCGGGCTTGTCATAGACCGTTACCAGACGAATCGTATTGACGGAATTTGGATAGAGCAGCGCCATCATCGGATGCTGCTCCATTCGTTTTTGCAAAATCCACATGCCCTTGAGATATGTACGCAATTTGTCGATTGTGATGAGATGATTATCAAGAAAAATGTTTGGCGGCTCAACAAGGATATGATGCACGCCCTGGGCGCATTGTCCCGTGAGGTCTTTAATAAAGCAATCAAGTCGGCCGTGTTCAAGAACGGCCGAAAGCGGCTTTGGCGCAGCCTGCTCACCCCAAAGCACCATGGAATCATCGATTACCGCAAGCACCTCCGGCGTCGCAAAACCCAGCGACTTGACATATTTGGCAAAGGTGAATTTATCCGCAAGCAAGCAGCGATAATCCACGCTACGATTAGCTACCCGGGCACATGAATTGGCACGGTTACGCAGCTTGCGAAAACCTGAATACGCCATATAATATCGCTGGCTGGCGGCAGACGCTCTGTCCAAGCCGTAAACAAAATAGAATTCGTTGATTTCGCCATGGCGCGCAAGCCAAAATAGATTATCCAGAAGCATTCGCGATTTGGATTTTCTCACTGCCAAAGGGTAATAGCTGCGGCTAAGTTCAGGATCATTTACAAATGCATATACCGAATGGGATTTTGAAACAAGAGCCAATACCCCGCGCAAAAACGATTTAACGGTTTTGAGCATTAGCGTTATTTTTTTTTTAATCCTGCCCATGACCGAAATTGATTTGGCTTGCAAGGCCGCTTTTGATGATCGCAGCATTGAACGGGTCGCGATTTTTTCCTCTTTTTCCAAAATGAACATATAAACCACCCCCAAATAAACTAAGATTATTGTGCCGGCAACCCCAAAAAATCCGATCCATCCCGGCCGGTAACCACCCAAACCCAAACCCCAATATCCCCCTGCCAT
Organism: Planctomycetes bacterium GWF2_50_10; assembly: GCA_001824635.1. Lineage (GTDB taxonomy): Bacteria > Planctomycetota > Phycisphaerae > Sedimentisphaerales > GWF2-50-10 > GWF2-50-10. The sequence continues at coordinate 58,204 of MHYB01000010.1, read as the reverse complement.
CAGCGAAGCGATCACCCAGAGGCGAATTATACGCTGGCCGTAGTATACCTTTAAGCTTACACCCGCCAACTTTGCTGTGTACATCGCCTGGACGATACCCCGCATTAGAACTATGGGAATACCCGCCCCGATAGCTACGCCTATTATGCCAAGCTTATATGAAAATGCAAGCGAAAGAATCAGAACCCCAACGCCTTCGATAATTGAAAAAACCGCCAGCATATTCTGCCTGCCAAGCCCGTAAAGAAGATCGATCGACAGGCGATTGGATGTAAGCACAAGTGTGGACGCCGTCATTATCGCAAGCACAGCCGTAACCTGAGCATAATCCTTTTTAAGCCATAGGTGAATAAACGCCGGCCCAGCAGTCCAAAGCAGTATCCCAAGCAGCGCCGCGAAGATCGTGGTATACTTGCTGCCGCGAAGATATAACTTCATTATCTGCGCGGTAGAATTTGACCCTTGGAGATAACTGAACCTTGGCATGAATACTTTCGTTACCGCATAGATAGTCCGCCTGTAATAATTATTAAGCATAGCCGCGATGCCGAACATACCCACCGCTTCCAGCGCGACGGTCTTGCCGATTATGATCTTGCCTGACCCAAACGTGAGCGTATCCGCGGCAGAGGCAACAAGCACGACAACGCCGAATGTCATAAGCATTTTAAGAGTGGCTGGACGCACCGAACCAAAACCGATCCTGAATTGCCTGCGGCAATACCAGAGCATTAAAAATCCCGCAAGCATAATGACCACATTTATCGCGACCAGCGAATAACCCAGCCCAAGAAGACCAAAGTCGTAGCTTATGCACACCGCGACGCCCACGGCCCGCAGGACAGCTTTGGAATTTACCAGGATATTGGCCAGCGCGAACTTTTCGAAACTGCGTATCGCCGCATCGATCACCCATGACGGACATTCGATCGCCGCCGCGATGCCCATTATGCTTATCAATACCGCAAGCTCATGGCCGCCGTTGAAAAATGAGGCCAGCTGTCCCGAAAACGCCCAGCATAAAGTAAATATGACCATACCCAACGCGCCATAGAACGCGATAGCTGTGCAGATTATATCCGCGACAAGTTTATTCTCACCTTTGCCGCGGTACATCGGTACATACCTTAGCACCCCGGTTCCCACCCCAAGCTGGAGAAGGCCGAAATATCCAACAACCGATGTCGTCAGCATCCAGATGCCGAATTCAAGATCGCTGAGATACCCAACCACCATGCGTGTCACATAAAATCCCAGCAGGATATTTATCACCAGCGAAGAAGTATTGCTCAGCGCATTAAGCTTGAGACTTGGCGATTTAAATGCGGGCGCATCGTCAGAGACGGCGCCCGCTGCTTGCTTGATATTCTCAACTTTCAAACTGCTCATCAAAAATCCTTTTCCAATGATGTCGCATCGTGCTATTTAAGTTTAGTACGCATTGACGGCGGCTTCAAATTGAAGTTGATGACTTCGTGCACGGGCTGGATAAGATTGAGCCGATACACGTTTTCATCATCGCTTACGCCCTTGAGATAGTTCTCAAGATACTGTACGCCCGTGTAGTGTTCCAGATCACCGGTAGTGCAATAAACGATCCCTCTGTGGAACGCGCCTATATAGTAATTCGCACTGTTGCATGTGCCAAAGAACATGCGGTCGAACCTAAGCTCATTTTCCGGAATTTTCGTGCTGGTCGTATTGCATATCACCTTGCCGAACGTTATCGGAGTACCTTTTACTCGCGAATAATAATGCGGCTTCTCTATAAACGTGTTGTCCGTAAAGATCACGCCGATAAGATTATTAACAAATCCAGTTTCGACGTGCGACATATCTGTTCCGTTCTGGTCATAGACGGTAAGCGTAACATTATATGTACCCGGCAGCGAGTAGACGTGTATCGGGTCTTGCTCCGTGGAAGTCGTACCGTCGCCGAATTGCCACTGTCTCGATGCGACCGGGCCGCTGCTCTGGTCATAAAAAGACACAACCGTCCTGTCCGAAGCGAGCCGGTTGGAGGCTGTGAATTCGCATTTAAGCTCGCCCGCGGCATCAACAGCTATGAATTGCTCCTTGATCTCCTCATCCGCCAGGCCGCACGGATCGGTGTACTTGAGCTTGACCGTGTAAAGACCCGGCTCTGCATAAGTGTGCATCGGGTTTTGCAGATTACTGAACGTGCCGTCGCCGAAATCCCAGTGCCAGCTCATCAGAGCCATAACATTTGAGAGGTTATAATACAGGCTCAAGTCCTGGAACTGCACCGTCAGCGGCCCGGCTCCGGATTTAACATTGGCATTGAATTCCGCTTGCACTACCATCTGTGGATTGGCCATTGGATTTAGCACGATGGCATCCGCGACCACCCGCGCATCTGCTTCATCCGTAAGCTCGACCGTGTACGAACCTTTATCAAAGAAATATCCGCCCAGCAGGTGAACAAGAGCGGCAAGGCGCTGATCAACTGTTACCACCTCCTGGCCGAAGGCATGATTGATCTTGAATTTGGCGTTTGTAGCGTTGGAAGGGTCTGGGAACCATGATGCCATCACGGCATAAACGCCTGGGTAATTTATCACAACATTCCATTGTGCCTTATTGATGCCTGTTCCAGGGGCGTGATATTGATAGTTATAGCCAAGATAGCCGGCTTCGCCCATATAACCACCGCCGCCGGCTTTGGCCATCGCCCAGGTGCCGACCGTTTCAAAGCGGTTCCAATCCGGATCACTGTTCACAATGAAGTATTCGGGATTAAGATTCGGATTTGGCTTTGAGCCATCCTGTGAATACCACACCGGCGTCGCCGAATCCGGGAAGCGTTCAAGATAGCTTCCATTTGACAGTTCTACTTTATAAACATTCGCATCGCCTGGCGGTGAATATGTAAGATAATAATTGTACGGAGGAACGCCTTCGCTGAAATTGTAAGCCATAAGCGCACTGGAGCCGTCCTTTAATATTGGCTCCCAGTTGGGATACGCCTGGCCGTATTTCATACCGTCGATCTTTACCGAAACCATGTCGGAGCTGAATTTTGTAAACCTGTCGTCATCAACGTAGCGAATATCGAGTATCTGCTGCTCCTGGAATTCCGCCGCCGACGCGAACGTCGCTCCGAAGCCAAAATTGGAATGACCACCGACAATGATATGCGAGTGCGGCTCCTTAAGGGCGCGTTCCATACCCTCCGGATCACGCACGAAATACATAGTATAATTCATATTCTTGGCGAGGTCGCGATATACCCATGAACCGTCGTAGTCCATCGTAGCGCCGATACTGGATAACATTTCTAAAAATTCCATCGATTGCCGCGAGTTCCAGCTGTAAACATCACAGATATATATCTTTTCGCCTGATGCCGCGACGTGTATATAGTCCTGCTTGAGTGCGCTTGCCGCCCCTGCTGCGTTGGCAACCGTCAGCGAAACAGTATATGTACCCGGCTGGGTATATGTATGGAGCACGTTGCGTTCTGTTGACGTAGTGTTGTCGCCGAAATTCCATAGCCAGCTCGTTACAATACCAAGACTGCCGTCGGTAAACTGTATCGCGAGCGGTGCGCCGCCGCTGGTTTTATCCGCGCGAAAATCTGCTATCGGCTTTGTCGGCTTGGATATCTTTTCAAATTTCACCGCATCCGCGCAGGTGCTCGTCGGGCCTGCCTGGGCAGTGATCTTTACAATGTAAGTGTTGCCTGCCTGGAAGGAATAATCGCCGAGGCTGTTCCATTTGCCGCCGTTGAGCTGCTGGTTTATGTACACTCGGTTTGTGCCGCCCTGGTGCTGGATATCGACCGGGATCGAAGGACTCCGCGACGACCACATCGTCCACCACATTGAGACATTGAATGAAGCGGTAACTGTCGGCCGGAATATCCAGCTGTAAGTCGCCCCATCCCTGCTCCACAATGAATTCGTTCCGTAAAAGCCCACCGACCCGCTTGCCTGCCACAATCCCATAAACGATGTCGATGCGGTGCTGTTGTCGATTATTTCAATTATCGGCTTGTCGTCTATAACCACATGTCTGCTTACCGCAACCGAATCGTCCCCATCATTATCAGTGGCGATAAGAGATATCGTATGCGTTCCAAGCGAAAGGGCCGTACTGGAAAACGACGCAGCCGAACCGATGATGCCGTCAATATCGCTTATCCACTCATATCCCGTCACCTGGCCGTCAATATCCTCGCCATGTCCGACAAAACTTATGCTTTGTCCCACGACCGCCGACTCCGGCAAGATCGAATCGATAAACGCCGTCGGTCTTGCATTACCCACATATAGCTTGCGCGTAACCGGCCCAGACCAGGCGCCTTTATTGTCCTGTACTTTAAACGTAATGACATACTCACCATGCCCAAGCGGGCCGGCGGCCATTGAAAAACTATTTTCATTACTTAAAACCCCATGCGCATCCGAAGACCACTGGTACGCAGTCACCTGGCCGTCAGGATCATGACCCGAACCGACAAACATCACGTTCGCGTCAAGCTCCGCGGGATTAGGGGTGATAGATACGATCGTTGCCGCAGGCTGTATATTGCCCACCACTATCAATTTAGTGGCAACGCCAGACCAAGCCCCGTCATCATCCATAACCTTGAGGCTTATTGTGTGCTGTCCCTGCGAAAGCACTTTCACAAAACTCGCCTCGCTGCTTAAGTTGCCGTCAATATCCGACGCCCATTGGTAAACCGATATGACCCCGTCCGTATCCGACCCTGAGCCGGAAAAGACTATCTGCTGGTTCGGCTCAGCCACCTCTGGAATTATCGAATCAATGATCGCTGTCGGCGGCTGATTCTGCGGTATGTACGCGAATTTCACCGCGTCTGCGCATGTACTGGTCGGATTCCTTTGAGACGTTATCTTGATCGCGTATCGCACGCCCGCATTGAAGTTGTAAACGCCAAGTTCATTCCACTTGCCGCCATTGACCTGCTGGTTAATTATCACCCTGCTAGACCCGGCAGCCGTCGCGATATCCACAGGAATGCTCGTTGACCGGCTCGCCCACTGCGTCCACCACATAGAAAACGTGTACTGCCCCGTTCGCGGGCAATCGAAATACCAGGTAAAAGTCGCTCCATCCCTGCTCCATACTGAATCGATCCCGTAGAAGTCCGGCGAACCCGAAACACCCCATGTACCAGTCCTGCTCGTAGCCGCGTCGCGATTATCTATAATAATTTCAGCAGGCACTTCCCCTACCGCAAGAACGCTAGTCGCCCCAAGCGACCACACGCCATCCATATCCTGCGCATAGAATCTTATATTGTGCACACCAGCACTTAAGGTATTCGTGCTGAATATCTGCTTATCACCGATCACGCCGTCAATGCTCGACTCCCACGAAAACGCCGCAAGCATCCCCTCACCGTCTATACCATGGCCGCTGAATGTAACCGTTTCTCCCGGAACCGCAGGCGAAGGACTGATGCTGTCTATCACCGCCGTCGGTGCCGTTGTCGTCGTAAGCAGCTTATATGATACGGCGTCCGCGCATGTGCTTATTGTTCCCCCAGCTGCCGCCGTTATGGTCGTCTTGCCCGATCCGTCAAAATAATACTCGCCCAGGCTGCTCCACATGCCCGCGTTGATCTTCTGATTTACATGCACCAGGCTCGTGTCGTTATAATGCTCTATGTTCACCACCGCATCCGCAGGCCGCGAACTGGCACCCGACCACCACATGAATACTTCATATATCCCCTTTGGCTGCGCCGACATAGCCCACGAATATGTCGCGCCGTTTCGCGACCATAAACTGTTAGTGCCATAAGGCAATGTCCCCGCCGAAACCTGCCACTTCCCCGTATAGCTCGTCCCCACCTTTCCATTATCCACAATTACATCCGCATTTACGTTTGCGCACGCCAAAGCCAGGCAAACGACGCCAACCATCCATGCACCCAGGTTCTTCATCCTTACCCCCTTATGTTTAAGTTTTAATTTTATGCAAAAAAGAATTCCGGCGCAATTGCCAAGCCGGAATTCTTTTAACCAACGTTGTATTTCAAAGTTGTTGAACATCCGACTACATCAATACCGCAAAGCTTACCTCTCCGACGGCGGCTTAAGATCAAAATTCACATAATCAAAAGCCGGCGAAGGCACCAGCGTATTAAGGTACTCCACAAGCTCAGGGTCGCTCTTACCCTTCATATACTGTTCAAGATACTGCACGCTCAAATAATCCTCTATATCCGTCGTCGTGCAGAAAACTATACCCCTCTGGAAAGTCTCCAGAAAATAAGTAGACGAGTTGCACGTTCCATAAAACAGCCTTGAATATCGTAGTTCGCTCGGATTCACACGGTAATTCTTCAGATTCAAAATATTCTTGTTAGAAGGCCGCGAACCGCTCGTTATATAATGCGGCTTATATTCGAAAGCGTTATCCACATATACCGGCACCGCCAATATCTGAATATAATCCCGCTCGGTGCTTGTATCGCCGCCGTTCGGACCCGTTGCCCGCAAGCTCACTGTGTAATACCCCGGCGCATAGAAAACTTTTTTCGGGTTTTTGAGCGTGCTTGTCGTGCCGTCACCGAAATCCCACAGCCAGTCCGTCGCGTTGCCGGTAGTTGTATTCGTAAATTGCACTACCAGCCGCCCACCGCTGGTCTGCCTCCGAGTTTTCACCGTAAACTCCGCCCGTATCGAACTACTCGAAGTCCCAACACTTATCATACCAAGCTTTGTTTCGGTATCACTATTGCCCCTCGCATCCGTAACCCGTAAACTCACAGTATAAACCCCTTCGCTGCTGTAAATATGAGTGGGACTTGTCGCGGTACTCGTTTCACCATCGCCGAAATCCCACAAATACGTCTTTGTATTATTGTACGCGGTGCTTGTGTTTGTAAAGGTAACACTAAGCGGCGCGTTCCCAGACATCCTGTTTACGCTGAATTCAGCCTGCAGCTGCCCTTCCGGATTGCTTGTCGGCGTAAGTATCACCGCATCCGCGATAACTGTTCCATTTGCGTTATCGCTTACTTCTATGCTGCTCACTCCCCTGTTGAATTTATAAGTACCCAGCGTATTCCATTCCGCCGCGCCGCTGGTCTGATCTACCGTTACGGTTGACGAACCGTTAGCGTGGCGAATAAGGTACTTGGTATTGGTAGCGTTAGTCGACTGCGTTACCCACGATGCCTGAACTTTGTACTCGCCCGGCATAAACACCAGACAATCGAATATCGCCTTGTTTGATCCCGTACCCGCCGCGTGCGTCGCGTAATTATACCCGAAATTACCACCCTCTCCCTGGTACGAACTTGTCGGCGTCCTCTGCACCCATGTGCCGACATACCTGCACCTGCTCCACTCATCAAACGGATACACCACAAAGTATTCCGGGTTGATCTGCGGATCAGGCAGCGCCCCCGTCGCCGAAAACCACGCTGAACATTTCGTGTCATTCAGTCTCGCTACATACTCTTTGCTTATTTCAAGCTGCACGCGCGAAAACCTCGTCTCTCCCGGCGGCCTGTACGAAACCATATAATTATAAGCAGGCACCCCTTCTTCATGCGTATAGGGAGCCATCGCGCTAGTCCCGTCCTGGAATATCGGTTTCCAGTTCGGATATGCCTGTCCGTATTTCATGCCTTCAGTCTTGACACTGACGTTATTGCTTCCAAACAGCAGGAACTTCGGATCATCCGCATAGCGTATGCTCGTTACCTTGCTGGAACCCATTTCCGCAGACGTAACGCACGCCGCCCCCACGCCGAAATTGGAATGGCCACCCACTATCACATGCGAGCCGCTTTCCTTCAGCGCCGCCAAAAATGCTTCCTTGCTCCTTACAAATTGAATAGCGTAGCTCTTCCTTAAGCTCGAATTTGTATACGCCCACTTCTCGCCCGTGGAATCACTTTGTGCGCCGATACGTTTGAGCATATTCCCCATCTGTGTCAGGAAAAGCTTATCCCAGCTGTAAATTTCACACGCGTAAATTTTTTCCGTCCCCGGCGAAGGATCCTCGGTCGCCTTGACGAATCGTATAGCGTCTGCGCATGTGCTCACCGTCGACCCGCTCGACGCCGTTACTTTAACAGCGTAGCTCTTTGTCGACAGCAGGCTGAACTTGCCCAGGCTGTTCCATACGCCGCTGTTTCGGCTCTGATCTACATACACCCTGCTCGTGCCGCTCTCGCTTGCCACATCCACCGCGACATTTGAGCTTCGCGTATTCAAACCCGACCACCACATGAAAACTTCGTACGTCCCGCTCTGTGGCGCGTTCATGTACCAGGTATATGTCGCGCCATTTCTTGCCCACAGCGAATTTCCCCCGTATGGAGTCGTACCGCCCGAAACCTGCCACGTCCCCGTGCTCGTCGTGCCCGCCTCGCCATTATCAACTATCATCTCCACAGATTGCGCGGCTATCTGCAAAGACATCGTAATCGGCTCCGACCAGGCATCCTTATCATCCTTCACCTTATAAGAGATCGTATGGTTCCCCTCCCGAAGATTCGATTTGGAAAATGAATTTGCGTCACTCAAAACCCCATCAAGATCTGATGACCATTCATGCCCGATGACATTACCGTCCGAATCCGTCCCATGCCCCGCGAACACAATCTGCTCACCAAGCGGCGCCGGATTGGGTATGATCGAATCGATACTCGCCGACGGCGCATTATTGTCCGTTACCGCTTTAAACATCACCGCGTCTGCGCATGTGCTCACAGTCGATCCCGATGCTGCGATTATCGTCACTGCCGCCCCGGGCGAAAGCGTATAAACGCCAAGGCTGTTCCAACTGCTCCCGTTCAAAGCCTGGTTGACATATATTCTCGTGGTGCTCAAGCCGGTATTGACATCCACCGCGATATTCGTACCACGCGAAGCCCACGGCGACCACCACATGAAAATCTCATAATCACCTCCAGGCTCATTCGCTGGCAGTGCCCATGTATATGTCGCGCCGTTGCGTGCCCACACGCTGTCTGTGCCGTAAAAGCCGCTCGCCCCGGACACCTGCCATGTGCCCGCCGAACTCGTACCCGCCTGGCCGTTATCCAGTATCGTATCAGCCAAAACCCATGTGGAACCCAAAAACAAAAACGCCATTATCAGTGATGTCCTCAGCGAAGCCGCATAAGTGTTCATTTCTTCCCCTTTTCCAAGTTGTATTGTCAAGTTGTTTCCTTCAAAACAAAACCGCATTAAAGCATGGCTGCTTGCGTTCCCAAAAGGCTCCTTGATTATGATCCGGATTTGAAGTGTTCTTCCGCTTCAACACAGGACCCCCATTTATGCAAATTATCGCACCATCCGCCCTGATAGGCGTATAAACCGCTTGTGAAAGGAGGAATAGTTTTCCTGCCCCCAGTAAAACCCATAGTGATTCATTATGTACTATTGCAAAATAACCAACCCAGTTTTTTTGTCAATACGCTTTTTAGGAAAAACGTCCCCGGCCCCTAAAATTCCACTTTATTTTTAAAATCTGGATATTTTCGTAGCTGCGATTAGAATGGTGCGGTTTTGGAAAGAGAAAAATGTTCATAGATCAGGCAAAAATCAAACTCAAAGCAGGTGACGGCGGTCCTGGCTGCGTTAGCTTCCGCCGAGAAAAGTTTATACCTAAAGGCGGACCCGACGGCGGCGACGGCGGAAAAGGCGGAGATGTCATCTTTGAAGCTGTTGACGACCTCGATACGCTTATTGACTTTTTTGGCCAGCATATCCTAAGAGCCAAGAAAGGCAACCACGGCTCCGGCGCAAACCGCAGCGGGTTAGATGGCGCGGACCTGGTAATCCCCGTCCCCCCCGGAACCCTGATATACGACGAGGATTACGACATTCTGCTCAAAGACCTCAACGAGATTGGAATGCGGGTTGTCATTTGCAAAGGCGGCAGAGGCGGAAAAGGCAACAAATTCTACGCCACCTCCACAAACCAGGCCCCCAGGATGGCCCAGCGGGGCGAACCGGGACAGGAAAGGAACATTCGCCTCGAATTAAAGCTCATAGCGGATGTCGGCCTCGTCGGCATGCCAAACGCCGGCAAAAGCACTCTTGTCTCAAGATGCTCCGCCGCAAGACCCAAAATCGCCGATTACCCCTTCACAACCCTGGAACCCGTCCTTGGCATCGTCGAACTCAGCGACTACCGCCGTTTTGTCATGGCCGATATCCCAGGCCTTATCGAAGGCGCTTCAAAGGGCGCGGGCCTTGGCCACGATTTCCTCAAGCACATCGAGCGCACCCGGCTGATAGTCCACATTCTGGATATTTTCCCAATCGACGGCTCTGACCCCCTGGCCAATTACCATATTGTCCGACAGGAACTCGCCGCCCATAGTCAGGAACTCGCCTCAAAACCTGAGATTATTGTAGTAAACAAGATGGATCTCGACCAGGACCGCTCTCGCTTCAAAAAGCTATATAAAAGCCTCGGCCAACGTAAAATATGGCCCATCTCCGCCGTAAGCGGCGACGGAATCAAAGAGGTCGTCGAAGCCCTCTGGGACGAACTGCGTGTGATAAAAGGCAAAAAAAAGCCGGATTAAAAAATCCGGCTTTGTATTCTTCTCTTATATTAAAAGCAGTGCTGATCAGCGATTAACCTCACTTTTTATTAATCAGCGCTGTGCACAAGAAAGATTTGTCATTCCCGCGAAGGCGGGAATCCAGAACTAAAAAGCGTCGCGCAGCGACTCCACAACTCAGAACTCAAACTTCTGACGGCTGTCTTCTTCATTGGACGTTGAGCGTTGGAAGTTGGACGTTCATTTCTGCAAACCCGCAACTCGTAACCCGCAACCCGCAACAATTCTCCATGTCCTCCCTGCACTCTGTGGCAAAATCTAAATTCCAAATTCCGCCATATTCTTAGCCGCAGCAAACGCCGCATCAGGTGTATCAAGCTGGCCCGAAGCTATGAGTTTGCGTGCTTCTTCCACCGCTGCCGCGTCATCGCCGGCCCCAAGTGCCTGGGTAGCCAATTCTCCTAAACTCCCATCCACTTTCAACTCGTCCGCAGCGCCTAAGCCCGCTTTGGCCCCGCGTTGGTTGAAAATCTGCACAGGTTGTATTTGTATATGTCCAGCTTTATTAACTTGCATCTGTTTTCCTTCCATTTCGAGCAACTCTCCCTTCCAAGACTATTTTCGAAGGAATCGCCCAAAACTTTAGCTGATTTTTTTACTATTTTTTAAGCCCAGCAAATTGAATTTTATCGGACACGTCCATTCCCCGCAATGAAGTTCTTAACTCCTTCCCAACCCCCATGCTCCCTGACCTCTAACTCTTGCCTGTTGCCTCTTGCCTTTTTTTTAAGCACTTCCGCACCTACGCACTTAGGCCGCCCTTCGCACTTCTTCTCTTGCCTTTTCCGCTTGTGACCTGTGACTTATGACTTCTTCTCTTCTCCTTCTACTCACTACTCACTATTTTCTAGCTTTAAGCGTACTCGCCGTTTCATGGGCGACAAACTTAAGGAACATTCGCGGGCTTACCAGGGCCACTCGGTAATTCAAAGGCTCATAACCCGACCGCACCTGTGACTTGAAATAACATTCAATTCGCTTTTCAGTCGACTTGTCGGTCGTATCCCAAAGTTGCTCGATGGCCCATATAAGCGAGCCATCCCGCAGGTCGATCATCTTGAGCCGCAACCCCAGCGTCAGCCGCGGGTAAGGGTAGTACTGTGTCACCGCCCCAATTATTATCGCGTCGGTCTTGAGGCTCTTTCTAAGCAGGTCCAGTTCTTCATAGCTCAACGTACGCGATGAATTCAAAAAAAGCCCCTGTGCGATCGGATCGTCGATACTCACACGAGCAAGCCCGAATAAATTCTTTTTTTGCAGTTCTTCATACAGCGATGATGAAACATCGGCGCTGATCATCGGATGTGTTGAAAGATTCTCAAGCTCAACCAGTGTAACCCGACCGATCATCGCCACGTCCTTGCCCGTCGCTAGATAGCAGTTTGCGCCCGGATCGAACACCACCGGCTTTTCCTTCTTGCACCCCCCCGCCATGCTGACGATGCAAAAAACCACCCCAACAAAACCCATCAAACTATATTTTAAACTCATACCAACTCCGTTTCGAACATCTTCAACCAGCACCCGATGGCAATCGGGGGTTTGTACCCCCCCCGCAACCAAAACCACCACCACTTTTTTCACACTTTCGCACTATTTGCACTCTTGCACTTACGCACTTCCGCACTTCTTTTCTAGGCACTAGGCACTAGGCACTGAGCACTGAGCACTAGGCACTGAGCACTAGGCATTATTGCACCGCATTCGGCTCCCCCGCCACACCTGTCCCATTTGCATCAGGCGCCGCCGCCTCCGCGCCGAGTATAAGCATTATTCTCGTCAACGCCTCAAGCTGCGACTGCTGCGACTTGCGCATCTCATCGCGAAACCCGATCACGTCCGCCTTCCAGTTATTAAGGTCTTTTTGCAGTTCCATAAGCAGTTGATTTGCTTCGCCGAGTTCTTTCTGAGTTTGTGCCAACTGCACTTGAAGAGTTGCCGCCTCTGCCTTGAGCTTTTCATTTTCGCCAGTCAGTTGAATGTTCTTAGTCTGCTCACTGCCAAGCTGCTCGGTAGCCTTCGAGTATTTGTCTGAAAGTATAAGTGCACTCTCCACCGCTGTAGCTGGCTTATTCTCCGGCCCAGTAAATTTGTCACTCGCCGCCTGCTGCTTCGCCGCATCTGTCGATGCAAAAGGATTACTTATCTCCCCGCACCCGCCCAGCACCACCATAAGCCCCAGTACTATCACAACTCTTAATATTCCCATAACTCTCCTTTTTCTTCTCTCTTTTCTCTTCTGTCTTCTGTCTTCTGTCTTCTTCTTAAAACTCACACTGTATATAACTCTTGCCCCCGCACCCGCAGATAACTTCAATTACCGCGTAATTATCCGTAGTCTCAACTATTTTAGCCTGCACCTGCCCGCACCCCGTGCTCTCAGCCGGCCCAGTCTGCGCCGCCGCGCAGGTATTCTCCTGCCCCAACTTAACCGACCCGCCAATCCTTACCTTATCCTTCTTCAATATCACTGCCATCACACTACCTCAAAACTCACATTGTCTTTTTTGCACATTCCCAGCTCCCGCTACAACCAGCTTAGATACATTTCCAAGCACTAAGCACTAGGCACTAAGCACTTCTTTAAGCCTTATAATCCAACAACCGACTCTCCCCAGGCCCAAGGTCTTCTTCAAGAACCTCGTCCCGCTGCTGCTCTTCTGATTTTGGCTGCTTTTTTGCCATTTTCCTTTTCGACCCGTTCTGATCCGCATACGCCTGTGCCTCGCTGATCCTGGGAAGGCTTGCCAGCGGCTCTATATTTATTTTCTCAGCAGTCATATTAAGCTCCTAATATGGATGAAAGTTTCGCTATCGCGCCGGAATGCAGTTGGCTCACTCGACTCTCCGTGAGATCCATTGCCAAAGCTATCTGTTTCATCGTAAGCTGCTGATTATAATAGAGTACAACGATATGCTTTTGTTTTTGAGGCAGTTGCTGTATCGCAAGCCCAAGTCTCTGGGTCAATTCTTCCTTTTCAAGCCTGCTCGACGGATCATCATCGGTTTTAGATGCCAGCAGACCGCTAAGCGCAGGCGCTTCATCCGATAACCCATGTATCGACAGAAAGTGCGCCGCCCTGGCATTTTCAAACATCTTGTAAAGTTTTTCTATGCTTATGCCCAGCTCCGCCGCTATCTGCTCATCGCTTGGTGCGTTTCCAGTCTTCTCAACGGTCTCTGTGCAGAACCTGTCTATCGCCTTGAGTTGTTTACCCACTTCCGGCGGCGTAAACGACCATTGCCTCAGTTCATCTATAACCGCCCCGCGGATCCTTATATACGCGTATGTCTTGAATTCAGCGTCTTTGGTCGGGTCAAAATCACGCGCCGCCTTTATAAGCCCCACAGTCCCCGCGGAAACAAGATCATCCTTCGTCATCGGCGGATGAAGATAATTACTTACCTGGCTCACTATCTTGTGCACCAAAGGCAGGTATGAAACAACCCTTTGATCCTGGTCGCTCTGGCTCTGCTGACGCTGGTACGCCCGCACCGCCACACCTTTAAGGTGTGCCTTGCACTCCTGGCCTTGTGTCTCAGCCATTGTTTGGGGCGACATTTTTCACCTTTGTTGCCTGTTCGTCCTTCTCAGCCGATAACGCGCTTGCCAGCATATCCGCCAGCAGCTTCACCGCCAGCGTTGCCAGTACATAAGCCGCCGCCGCCCCCGCGATAGCCCTCATACAGCACACCTCCGGCGAACATCCCGCCGTAAAGCTCAGTATCGCCATCGCGAACATAACCGGTATCGAAACAATCATTGATGTCTTATTGATCTGCATACTTTACACCGCCGCCG
>MHYB01000010.1:42437-43799 GCA_001824635.1 Planctomycetes bacterium GWF2_50_10 | reverse complement strand
CAACCGTCTCAAGCACATCAACGCTCGTGCCCGGCGTCACCTCATCATACGCCACTATCGCAAGCCTCGCCAGCACCCGCCCAAATACGCCCTTCATCGCAAGCCTCAGCCTCGCGTCACAAAGCAGCACCGCCTTGTCGTGCCCCTTGTCAAGCGCTGTCTTCCAGGCATTCGTCACCTGCTTGATAAGCGCCATCGTTATCTCCGGCTCCACCGCCAGCGAAACGTCATCATGCTCCTGCCGTATCGACGTAAGCAAATGATGCTCAAACGCCGGCTCAAACGTAATCGCCGCAATGCGCCCGGCGAAATCCTTATATTTTTCCGTTATCGTCCGCGCCAGCGACTTTCTTGCCACTTCCGTTAGCAGCTTCGCGCTCTTTGTCCGCCCCGCCGCCTCCGCCACAGCTTCAAGGATATGCGTCAGGTCACGAACTGGTATCTGCTCTTCCAGCAGATTTTGCAGCACCCTCTGCAGCAACCCAACCGAAACAAGCTCCGGCACCACCTCATTAACCAGCGACGGCTGACTTGCCTTGAGCCTCTCAAGCAGCTTCTGCACATCCTCGCGCGTCACCATCTCATCCGCATGCCGCTGCAGCGTCTCCGATAAATGCGTTATCAGCACCGATTCCGGATCGATAACCGTATACCCCGCCAGCTCTGCCGCCTCCTTGTTCGCCGCCGTCACCCAAAGCGCCGCCAGCCCATACACCGGCTCGGTTGTCTTTTGTCCCTGCACCGGCTTCTGCACCACGCCCGAATCCATCGCCATGAATTTATCCGGCTCGATCTTCCCGCTTGCCACCACATGATCATAAAGCCTGATCTCGTACGAATTCGGATCAAGCGTAAGATTATCCCTGAACCGCACCAGCGGCACGATTATCCCATACTCCTGCGCAAACTTCCTCCGCAGCGCATTTATCCTGTCGAATATGTTCGACTTCTTCTTTGGATCCACCATGCTTATAAGCCGCACCCCCACAAACACTGCCACACGATCTATCTCCAGCAATTCCTCAACCGGAGCCTTTTCCGGCGCCGCCGCGTCCTGCGTCTTTGAAACCTGCTGCGCCTTTTTCTCCTTCTGCTGCGACTGCTTCAGTATATACGACATCGCACACGCCCCGCCGCCTAGCATAATAAACGGTATCTTCGGAAACCCCGGCACAAGCGCCATCGCCGCCATCAGGAACCCCGCTATCGCCAGCGACTGCCTGCTCTGCAAAAACTGGCTTGCCACATCATGGCTCAAACTCCTCTGCGACGAAATCTTCGTCACCAGGAAACCCGAACTTACCGCTATGATCATCGACGGCACCTGGCTCACCAGCCCATCACCGATCGACAGTATGCAGT
>MHYB01000010.1:17853-42317 GCA_001824635.1 Planctomycetes bacterium GWF2_50_10 | reverse complement strand
TCCTTAACGATCTTCGTCCGCCGCGCCTTCGCTTCCACATCTGTGATGGTACCCGCGTTAAGATCCGCGTCGATAGCCATCTGCTTGCCCGGCATCGCGTCCAGAACAAATCTCGCCGCCACTTCCGAAATACGCTCCGCACCCTTCGTGATCACGATAAACTGTATTACCGCCAATATCAAAAATATCACAAGCCCCACCACAAGCTGCCCGCCCGCGACAAAGCTTCCGAACGTCTGAATGATATGCCCCGCGTCCCCCTGCAGCAGTATCAGCCTCGTCGAGGCCACGTTAAGCGACAACCGAAACAGCGTCACGAACAGCAGCATCGACGGGAATGTCGAAAGCTCCAGCGGCTCCTTCGCCGAAAGCGTGATGATCAATATCGTCATCGAAAGCGAAATACTGCACGCCAGCAGAACGTCCAGCACGAATGTCGGCAGCGGTATCAATAGCGTCGTAAGCACGACCGCAAGCCCTATCACGAACAGGATATTCGAACTTGCCGCCAGCTTCGAATCAAGCCATGTATTTTCTTTTAATTCCGCCTTACTGTTCATTATCTCTGCTGCTTTAGCCAAGTATTTCTTTTATCTTGATCGCAAAATGTCCTTCAACCACGACTATATCGCCCGTCGCGAATTTTATGTCGTTCACATAAAGCTCCGCCGGCTCTTCTATAAGCCTGTCAAGCTGCACCACCGACCCCGGCCCAAGCTGCAATAACCTGTGCACAGGCACCTGCGCCCCGCCCAGGCTCACGCTCACCGACATCGGTATATCAAGCAGCATGTCCATGCTCCCCGCGCTTGCCGCCGTCGTATTATCTTCAACCTGCCCCAGTTCCACCGCCATCGCCTCTGTCCCTGGTTTTTCTAATGTCTGTGTCTCAGCCATGAAATTATCCTATCTTAATTTGTACTTGTTTCCTGCTCACCTATCGCCAGCGCGTAATGCCCATCGCACCTTCCGAGCTTTACCCCGAAAAGCCGCTTGCCTTTGAGCATCATCGTCGAAGGCTCAGTGATCTTCTGCTCGAACACGATAACATCCCCCGGAGCTAGCCCCATCACCTGGCTGAAGTTTGCTTCCGTCGTCGCTATAAGAGTATCCACCTGAACATGCACCTTGCCGATCTTCTCCAGCAAAGACTTGCGTATCTGCTCTTTGCTCGGCCCTTCTTTTGCGCCGGCAGCCACGGTCAAGCAGTCCAGATCATCGCTTGCGATATACAACATTATCTTAACCTGGCATTGGCCGACTTTGATCTCAAATACGATAACGCAGAATTCCGTTTTGCCATGCAGTCCGATTTCCAGTTTCTGTCTTGCCGGCGCCGTCGCTTTTAATTCCGTCCCGCCCGCCGCCTTCACAAGCGATGCCACCGAATTACACGCAGTCGCGAACAGGTCCGTCAGCAATGAATTCTCGAGCGGCGAAAGCTTTCGCGACATATCTTCCGCCCCGCCCTTGTCGTCAAGAATATCGCCAAGCATCCCAAGCACATCTTTGATGCTCATCCCCGCCACCCCGCTCACCTTCGTCCCCGTCGTCAGCACACTCGTGAACATCTCTTCACTGGGTGCCTCTTTAAGTATTTGGTTCAGGAACATCTGCGCAACAGGCTGCGAAGTTATCAACGATTCTTTCCCAGGTGCGATAGAATTAAACCCAGCCGCAAGGCTCGCAGCCGCCTTCTTCATTGCCCCATCCAGCTTTGCCGCGCGCACACTGTTAAAATGCCTTGCCTTATCCCAGGCATATCGCGGCGCATCGGCATTAACATCCTTAACAGGCCTGTTAGCCTTAGCCGCTGCAAGCAGTTCAGCTATGCGGTTCATACCAATATCATGTCCCGCAGTGCTCATTGTATCTGGAATTCCTTAAACAATATCTTGTTCACCAGCCCCTTGCTGTTTTTATACAGCATGTCGTTAAGACTATCCTTTATTTCCGATTGTATCCGTATCAAATTCTTCCGCCCGCGTATGTCGTCAAGCGTGCACCCCGCCAGGTATATCGTAACCCAGTTGCGAACCACTGCTTTCTTTTCTTCGAGTATCGCGTTATTCTCATCATAATCCGCGTCGCCGCTCATTTCCAATATCAGCGTCGCCCTCACATATCTCGTCACGCCAGGCTCATCCAAATTCGATACCACCGGCTCAAGCTCCACAAACCACGCTTCTCCCGGATTTGACGGTGCATTGCCCGCGCCTTTCGCTTCGCCCCCGCCGTGTCCTCCACCATGACCGCCCCCATGACCGCCGCTTTCTTTTTTAGCCTTTGGCTTTATAACATTCTTTGGCTCATTGCCATCGCCGCTTGACGCGCTCGCTGAACTCGGCAAAAAAAGCCTCGCGCAGAAAAATCCGCCCGTAGCGCAAACCATCACCGCGCACAAAATTATTATCATCGGCAGCATCTTGCCTATCCCGCCCGATTGCCCCGCCGCCGCCTTCTTCTCGCCGCCGTCACCCTGCTCTTTTGTTTTCGCTTCCGTATCCGCCATCACTATTCCCTAAACTGTCTTCTGCATTCTGTATTCACTATTTAAGCACTTCCACACTTACGCACTTGACACACACAACAAGAAGAGACTTGTCATTCCCGCGAAGGCGGGAATCCAGAAATAAAAAGCCTCGCGCAGCGACTCCACAACTCAAAACTTCTGACTCCTGTCTTCTGTCTCCTGCATTCATTCTTTAAGCACTTCCGCACATACGCACTTTGGCACTTACGCACTTCTTCTTTGTCTTCTCACTAAGCACTAAGCACTAAGCACTAAGCACTGTCTTATACTTCTTAACCTTATCCCGCAGCGTCCTATCCGATATCCCAAGTATCCTCGCCGCCTGAGCCTGGTTCCCTGACGTACGCTTCAATGTACTCAGTATTGTCTTCTGCTCCACAGCTTCCAGCGTACCTTCTATATGCTCTTCTATCGAATCGTCCTGCGTCGACATCAGATCATCCATCAGCCACGATGTATCCGCCAGTGCAAGTACTGGCCCAGCCCCAAGTATCATCGCGCTTCGCACAACGTTCCTTAGCTGCCTTATATTCCCCGGCCAGCTATATCTCGCGAATACCGCCAGCATCCCGCCGTCAAGCTCGATTATTTCACGCCCGCACTCGTGCGCATATAAATTCACAAAATGCCACACCAGCATCGGTATATCCTCACAGCGTTCACGCAGCGGCGGCACAGTCAGCTTTACCCCCGCTATCCTGTAATACAGGTCCGCCCTGAACTTGCCAGCCTTTACCTCCCCAGCCAAACTCCTGTTTGTCGTGCTTATTATCCGCACATTTACTTTAACATTGTCGCTCGACCCAACCCGTTGTATATCGTTCGATTCCAATACCCGCAGCAGCTGCGATTGGAACCGCGCCCCGGTCTCCGTTATTTCATCAAGCACTATCGTGCCGTTGTGCGCCTGTTCAAACCGCCCTTTACGCTGAATATAAGCACCCGTGAACGCCCCCTTCTCATGGCCGAACAGTTCGCTCTCAAGCAGTGAATCATTCAGCGCCGCGCAGTTCACCTTCACCAAAGGCCCGCCGCTGCGCCTGCTCTGATTATGTATCAGGTGCGAAAGAAGTTCCTTTCCCGTTCCGCTCTCGCCCGAGATCAACACAGGCACGCTCGTAGGCGCTATTCGACCGGCAAGCTCTATCGTTCGTCCCAGCCCGTTGCTCGAACCGACTATCGTCCATGCCTCTTGAAAATCCTGCGCCACAGTATTTACAACTTTTGCCGGCATATACCTGCCAAGCACTTCCAATATCGCCGCCGCCGTCAAAGGCTTAGCCATAAATTCACTGCACCCAGCCTGTATCGCACCGCTTGCCAGCCCCGCCGCTTCTAATGGTGCAAGCCCCTCCACTCGCGCCGTCAGTATAATCGCAGCTTCCGGCACCATCCTTCGGATTTTTTCTATTAGATCGAATATCGCACCGCCTGCCCTGTTCTCCAAAACCCCCAAAAAGATCAGCCCGTATTTGCCGCTTTCGATATGCTCATTCGCCGATTCCAACGTCGTCGCAACAGCCCCGTTTATCGCACGCTTCGCGAGTATTTCCAGTATCGCCCTGCTTGCCGCTGCGTCGCTCTCAATTATCAGAACCTGCCTGTTCATATTCATTTACTCACTAGCCTTCGTAGCATGGGCAAGTACTCTTGCTTATGCTGTTTTATTTGCACTATTTGCACTATTGCACTTTACCAGCAACAATTTAACTCAATTTTACCGCGAGTTCCGTGCCTTCCGAGGTGAAGGTTTTAAACCCGCAACTCGCAACCCGCAACCCGTAACAATTCTCTTTGCACTACTGACCACTGACCTGCTCTATCTTCCATTGCAGCATTTGCTTTTTGACGTAAGCCGCCCTGCTCCACGTCGAATTAGGATACTGCTCCAGCAGCTTATCCAAAGCCTTCACCGCTTCAACCGGCTCATCTTTCCTGCACTGACATACCTGCAAAAGCATCCATGCTTTGTCATCGATAGTCAGCCGCCGCCCCTGTGACATTTCCCGCTCCAGGGCGATCTCGTAAAAAATCGCCGCAAGCTTGTACTCTTTGCATTCAAACAGCATCCCTGCAAGCGCCATCGGATCGCTCACACTCTCCGGCTTGGCCGCCATCGCCGCGATATTCGCAAGCGTCCCCTCGTCCATCTTGTTAGGGTCTTTTACCGCCGCCGGCATTGCGTTCACTTCCGCAGGTGCCTCGATTATTTTCTTTAGTGCCGGTTCCTTAACTTCTGCCTTTATCAGCTTGGGATGCATCGTATTAAGTTCCGCCGCCAGCTTCTCAACCGCCTCCCCAGTTTTGCCCTTAGGCGAATTGAGCGGCATAAACTTTTCCCGCATGATCTCCTTACGGAGCAAGCGCGATTTATCTACCAAGCTGTTGCTGTCCTGCCCCCACGCCGAACAAGCCCAAACCGTACCCACACAAATTATTAATATTATCCTTATCATTCTACCGATCTACAAAGCACTAAATCCTAACTACTACTCTCTAATCTCTAATCTAGCCCTGTGCACAAGAAGAGACTTGTCATTCCCGCGAAGGCGGGAATCCAGAACTAAAAAGCGTCGCGCAGGCGACTCCACAACTCAAAACTCCTGTCTTCTGCATTCCCTCTTCAAGCACTTCCGCACATACGCACTTAGGCACTTTCTTCAATTCGACATTGGACGTTGAGCGTTCGACGTTGGACGTTCGATTATTCCTGCTCCCCCATAAACCATCGCCGCCCTATCAAACTGCTTGAGCTTCGTATACGCCTCTCCCAGCACCGCCTCAACTCGTGCCTTTATCTTCGAGTTAATATTGCCCTTCAGCAGTTCATTGCATACATTGATCGCCTGCTGATTCTCATTCATCTTCAGACACACCTCCGCGAGATCGCACTGCAAACCCGCCGTCTCGCTGCTCTGAGGCATATTCACTATCGCCTCGCAAAGCAGGCCCCTTGCCCTGGCATAATTGCCCGTGGCGTTGTAGCACTGCGCCATTTCCAGCATCATTTCGCTTTTGATCTGCAAGCTGCTCGTCGCACCTGCCTTGCCCTCAAGTATCGTAAGCCCCTGGTCGGGAAGGTTCATCGCCCTCAGCACCCTCGCCTTAGCCGTCCAAAGCCTGCAAGTCTGCTCTGCCGTAAGATCGATTATGTTTATCGTCTCGATCGTCTGGAGCGCCTCTACAAAACTCTGCTGCTTCATGAACGCTCGCCCAAGTTCCATCGTTATCTCGAACTGCTCCCCCGGCGAAGCCGAATTCGCCAGCGCCGATTTGTATCCGCTGCAAGCCTCGCCGTATTTGCCCATATTTGCGTATGATTGCGCCAGCATCAGGTATGCGTTCTGAAGCTCCGCCGGATGCGCGATCTTCGATGCCTTTGCGTAATCAAGGAACTTCTGGAACCACACCGCTGCCGATTCGTTATCGCCCATCGCGTAATAGCATTTCGCCGCCCCCATCGCCGCCGCCAGTTTCTGTTCCGCCGGCAGTTCCAGGTTGTATATCTTGCGGAATACGAACTGCGCGTTTTCATAATCGCCCAGCGCCATAGCCGTCTGCGCCAGCATTATATTCCCCTGATCCGATACCTGCGAATCCGCATATTGTACCGTAAGTTCCTTCAAATCAGCCTTTGCGCTTTCGTAATCCTTAAGCCCCAGTTGCAGCTTGCCCGAATTGAATAATGCGTAAGGAGCCAGCGCACTCTGGCTGAAGTTATTTGCCACCTGCCGATACTCGCCGACCGCGCTTACATACTGCCCCGCAGCCGTCCCAAGCACCCCCAAACCGAAATGGGCATCCGCAAGCCTCTTGTCCTTTGGGTAAGAGAAAATAAATCTCTGCCACGCCGCCATCGCCTCGTTGCCCAGCAGCGCCTTCCTTTCCATAACACTGGAATATGTATCAGGATTGTAAACCAGCGTCTTCTTGGATTCAAAAGAAGCAAGCAGCCCTGCCGCCCCGGTTGCGATCTCCGCAAACCTTTGGCCTGTAACCGCCGGCAGATAAAGTGTTATCGCCCTTGAATGCACAGGCCCGTATTCACACGCCCAGTGCACTTCCGGCCCGCCCGAAGCGGCGAAATTCACATATACTTCCTCAATGGGAGCACGGTACGCCTTTACAAACCACCTCTGGAGTTTATCCGGCGTCGAAAGCTTCTGCACCTGCGGCCCAAGCACCGCCGATTTCAGCGGAGAAGATCCCGCTTGGAGCAGTTTCAAAAGCCCCGCCTCATCAAGCTGCTCGAAAGGCTCGCTGTATTTAACCGTCGGCCATTCCACAGGCACTTCGCATCGCTCGGATTCATACATCATCGCCTGTGCCGTCAGCGATTGGGCTATCAGGTAATAGCAGTCGTTGATCATCGTTTCGCAATATGGCCTCTCGATTGTTTCAACTATCGCCAGCGTCTGGTATGCCTTTGTCCTTGCCTCGGAATAATTCTGCGCCGCGAATTGCGAATAAGCCATGTGATAGTTCGCCAGTGCCACCACCGAAGGCGCCTGCGAGCGAAGCACTTTGTTGAAATATGCCTCCGCCACCGGCCCATCGCCTAGCCTCTGCGAACACAACGCAAGTCTCAGATACAAAAAGTCGCGAATGATTGCGTGAGATGAATCGGTTCCTAAATTCCCCAGCAGTTTGCCGTACGCCGATGATGCCTTGGCATAATCCTTCTGTTGATAGAAGACCTGTGCCATCTTCCATGAAGCCGGCTCCTCCATGGCCCCAGCACCACTCGTGACAGTCACCTGGCTCCCCGCTGCGGGTACCGTTTTCACTCCCTCAGACTGCCCTGATACCCCCCTGTCACCCCCCACTTTTTCACTTTGAGACGGTACTTCCGGGGCGGTCAAAGCCGAAAAACAGTACAGTGAAACCGGCACAAGCAGCATAACACCCACTATTACCAGTACTATTATAAGGGACAATTTGAGTATCCCAAGCTTTTTTCCGCTCGCCCCGCTCCCCGCCACAGGCACACTTAATACCTTGCTGGCAACGGGTTTAGGAGCAGCAGCCAAAGCGAAAAAGTCCTCTGCCTCACCCCCGCTGTCGCTCTCTATCATCTGATAAAAGCTCGCGTCACCGGCAAACACCTCCTTCGCGTCCGTCGGTATCGAACTCTCACCAAAAACCTGCTTGTCTTCCTTGACTTCTTTCACAAATCCTTTTGGCACATGCACTTAAATAGCTCTGCGATTTTTCGGCAATATGCCGTCGCCTTTAATAGAGCAATGTATGTACCAAACCACCCCAAAAAGAAGAATTTGCCCCTAAATGCCGTTTTTTACCGTCCCAGATGGAAAAAATTTCCGCCCAAACCCCCCGTTTACCCCCCGCTGTAAAGGAATTGCACGTTCAGCCCGAATCAATAATTAAACAGATCCCCAAGCCCATAACTCTTGCCCGACGCGCGGTTAAGAGCATTTAAAACCTTCACTTGCGCACCAGCCGTAAGCCGCCTTCCCTTGCAAGCCCGCGCCACCATCTTATGCGTAAGCTGTTCCCCCGACGCCGCCACTAGATCATGCCCGCTCAAATTAAGTTGCCCCATGATCACAGCTACAGGCTGAGGCCCCAAATTCCGCTCAAAATTATTAGTTTTCGTTACCATGTATTAGACGCAATATACGATTGACAGTTTTTAACTATAGACGTATTGTAACGTTTCAATGATATCACAGATCATGCTAAACAACGCGCCAAAAAAGTAACAATAAGGAGATAAATAATTAAAAAATAAACTCGCTATACTTTTTGTTCGATACATAGGTTGTACGATAGAATATCAGCAGTAAACCGCCAAACGATGTATCATACGATATATCAGCATTTTATTTAAAGCACTTCTATTTTCGCTTCCAGAGATTTTTCAGTTTTTTGCTGTTGTTTTTTGGCAAAAAACGGCTGTTTTGCTTTAAAAAAAACGAGTGTCGAAACGCATGCTTTAAAACCTCTTGGCGGAGGTACTGTTGGTAGGCTTTCGACACTCATATTTAAAAAGTAGGCAGATTACTGTCTAAAATCGAAAGGGAACCTATGTCGACCACCACTGCTTTACCTGATCTAGCGGCTGATTCTTCGCTGCGGCACGGAAAGTACCTTACTTTTGCCCTTGACCGAGAAGAGTACGGCCTCGAGATACTCAAAGTCCGCGAGATCATCGGCTACATGGATATCACCTCTGTTCCTCAGTTGCCATCATATGTAAAAGGTGTTGTAAACCTGCGGGGTCAAGTTATACCGGTAATTGACCTCAGAACCAAGTTTAAAATGCCACCCGCTGACGTCACCGAACAGACTTGCATAATTGTTGTAGAAACCACACAGAATAGTAAAACATGGATTACCGGCATTGTTGTTGACAGCGTCTGCGAGGTTTTAGATATTAGCCCAGGCGAGATCGAGCAAACACCTCAGTTTGGCAGCGATGTCAATACCGACTTCATCCTCGGCATCGGAAAGATCGGTCAATCCGTCAAAACACTCCTCGATATCGACAAAGTCCTGCAAAGTGTAGATATCCGGCAAATTGCAGGCGATCAACTGTAAACCTATTAATCCACTTGGAAAGGAATAACCTTATGTTTAAAAATATGAAATTGTCCGCAAAAATGTCCTTCGGTTTCGGAACTCTTATCATAATAGCCGCAGTACTCGGCATTGTAAGCTGGCTCGGCCTGTCCAGTATTACTTCAACTGTCGGATTGTCAACTGTTTCTAACACATGCCTCGACCAGGTCAATCAATGCGCAAAATTCCGCCGGGATTTCGCCATCAACGGTTTTAAAAAAGCTGCCGATGGCAAGAACGCCGTGGATAACTGGAATAATGCATACAGTACCCTCACCGCGTCTTTAACAACCCTTTCACAATCATCGAGCATCGCCAAACAAGAGAAAGACCTCGCCTCCAAATGCCTCGCAGATAGCCCGGCATACAAAAAAGCCTTTGACGAACAGCTTGATTCACAGCGCATGCGAGATGAGGCTTTCGCCGCTTGGGGTAAAACAGGTGCCAAAATAACCGCGGGTATTGATAAGGCCGTAGCTGATGTCATTGCTCCGGCATCAAAGGCTGCTATGCTGACCAAAGATGCCAATATGACTGCTCATTGGGCCTCCGTATCCGATTCGCTCAACGACTTGGTAGTGAATAAATTCATGAACTTGCGAGTCGCCGCTGTCTATCTTCTCGCTACTTCATCTGACGAAGCATTGCAATCTTATCAGGAGAAACTTACCGCTGCCAATACCGGCATAGACCAGTGGGGCGTATCCGTAAAAGGCGACGCAAAGCTTGAACCACTCGCAGCCGGATTCGCTCAGGATATACATGAGTATGAAAACGCCGGCCTTAACTTCCAGAAGGGAATGCAGGCACAGACAGCAGCGGACAAAGCAATGGCCGCCGCAGCTAAGAACATAGTCGATTCCATAAATTCCCTCCAGGCCGGGCTTGAAAACACCATGGAATCCCAGACTGCTTCCACGAATTTCATCATGATCACTGTTGCCGTCTCGGGTATAGTACTTGGTATAATCCTGGCGATAATCATTACACGCGGCATCGTAAGGCCCATCACCGCTATAATCGCAGGCCTTACCGAAGGTTCACAGCAGGTCGCTTCAGCATCGACGCAGGTTTCTTCCTCTTCGCAGTCCCTTGCCGAAGGCGCAACCGAGCAGGCTGCGGGTCTTGAAGAAACATCAAGCTCGCTGGAAGAAATGAGTTCGATGACAAAGCAGACCGCCGATAATGCCAAGCAGGCTGCTGCGCTTGCAACCGAATCAAAAGTGGCCGCAAGCAACGGCTCACAATCGATGGCAAAGATGAATGCGGCCATTAATGATATTCAGAAATCAAGTTCAGAAACCGCCAAGATCATAAAGGTCATTGACGAGATCGCGTTCCAGACAAACCTCCTCGCGCTCAATGCCGCCGTCGAGGCCGCAAGAGCAGGCGAAGCAGGCAAGGGTTTTGCAGTTGTGGCCGAAGAAGTACGCAATCTGGCCATGCGAAGCGCCGAAGCTGCCAAGAACACAGCTTCAATGATCGAGCAAAGCGTAAGTAATGCGAAGAACGGTGTGGACATCACAAACGAAGTCACATCGGTCCTCGATGAAATCGTGACCAGCGTCGGAAAAACCGCCGACCTCATCGGAGAGATCGCTGCTTCAAGCCAGGAACAGGCTAAAGGTATCGACCAAGTCAACGTCGCAGTCGCACAGATGGATAAGGTCACACAATCAAACGCCGCAAACGCCGAGGAATCCGCCAGCGCTTCTGAGGAACTTAATGCTCAGGCTGAGCAGATGAACACCATCGTAGGCGAACTGGTCGCACTTGTCGGCGGCTCATCCGCAAACACGGCCGCACCAAAATTTACCCAGCATAAAACCAAAAAGGATATAGGACTTTCCGATCACCTGTTCCATGACATAGCAGCCGCAAAGACAAATGCTCCAAGAGCCAAAGCTCACCGCGCTGATGCAGCGGCCGCCAAAAAGTCTATACCTTTGACTGACAACGAGCTTAATCACTTTAACAATTGATCTTGTTCTCAATAGAGCCGGCTTGCCGCACAGGCCGGCTCCTATAATCTTAGCGGGGTGTTCGATCTGTCTGTGGTCCATTGGCGTGGACGTCTCCGGATCGCGCCCCGCTTCTTCATTTCCAAAATAAACCCACTCTCGATCTGGCCCTTGCTTCTTTTGTTAATCTCTGTTACACAAGAGAAGAACTGTTAAAATAGGGGGGTTAAGATGGACGGAGTTGCGGGTACCGAATGGTTTGCCAATGATTATTTTTGGCTCGAGTTTGAACCTGGGATGTTTAACGATCACGCATGGCAAAGGGCAGATGATGAAGCCAGACTTGTGGCCGATCTTCTTGCGGTAAAGCCGGGCGAACGGGTCCTGGATCTTTGCTGCGGGCCAGGCAGGCATCTGCTGCCGCTTGCCAAAATCGGATTGCAAATGACAGGGGTGGACAGGACTGAATCATATCTTGAAAGAGTTACACAGAAAGTGCAGGCTGAAGGATTGCAAGCTCAGGTTGTGCTTGCAGATATGCGAGAATATGTTTGCGATAACTCGTTTGACGGAGCAATTTTAATGAGTAACTCTTTTGGGTACTTCGACGATAAAGGTGAGGACGAGCGGGTGCTTGCAAACATCTGCAAAAGCCTGAAAACAGGCAAACGGTTTGTAATAGACCTGAGCGGAAAAGAATCTCTAGCGCGAAATTTTGTTTCGCAATGGAGCTTTGAAGAAAACGGTATAATAGTTACTGTGCATGAGAAGATACTGGACGACTGGGGTTGGCGGCAGATGACCTGGGAATTAACCAGAAACGGCCAGGTGCACAGCTATGCAAGTGGTCATCGCCTGTACAGCGCCGCGGAGTTAAAAGAGGCATTATTTAGAGCAGGGTTCGCAAACGTAAAATTTTACGGCAACTTTGCAGGCGGCGCATACGACGAAACAGCTAGCCATATGGTTGCGGTAGCTCAGAAGTAAACCGCACACATTACATATCAAAATTGCGGGTTACAGGAAGCAGACTACCTTTTGTTTTACAGTATCGGCATATAGCTTAAGCTTTTTACCTGATTTGACAGGATCTATAACGTGCACGCAAGATTCCCATCTGGCGGCAGAGGGGATTATCTGGGTAAGCAGATTGGGCTGCTTTTCAAAGAAATCGTTTTTAAGATTGGTTGATTCACGAGATGGATAAAGTCCAAGATAAAGCATTTCCATTTCGATCAGGTCGCTAAAGAAGTGCGTGCCCAGCGAGACGTCAGGGACGAAATCGGCTCGCATAGCGGCAATTTCACATATCACCGACGCACGGTTAATTTCGGCAAAGGTGACGGGAATGCCAAGAGAAGGCGTGCTGGTTCCCCAGCGGCCCGGGCCAATGAGCATTGTGGAAATTGGCTGTTCGCCGGCAAAATCCGCGGCATAACCACCGCTGCCGGAGTGAAGTATTTGGCCTATGAGCCTGGCAATGGAATAACGCTCAGTGTCGACCATCTGCGAATAGATAGCTGGCACTACGTAAATCACGCGGTCGATATCGATTAGCCGGTTCTGGCCTATTACAGGGCCGTCGCTTTCCAGGACTATGTCGCGTGATGTTACTTCAAAATTGGCATCGCGCATGTTACCCTGGCCTTTGAGTTGGAGAGGCCTGCACTGGAGAAGATTTACGCGATATTGTGATGAGTTGAAAAAATTGGCGGTGAACTCGGTATCGACGGGGCACCTGTAAGCTTTTTCAAGAGTGGCAAGCATTTCACGCATATCATCAGTGAAGCGGGTCTGGGTAAGCAGTTTATCGAAAGTCAGCGTCCAGGCGAAGAACTGTTTTACACCGGCGTTTTTAGCGCGAATTTCCATTTCACGATCATAAGTTGCGAACATATCAAGCGGCAAATTGGCCGATGATCTTGTGACTTCCTCAAAAGGCTTAGAGACGAGCCGGTTTAGCTCAAGGTCAAGCACATCGACGCGACGCTGGGCAAACTCACGCGCAGCCAGAAGGTTCATTTCGGGTTTGAGTTGCGGCTCGTTGAGGGCGACTATCCTTGTATAATCGTCGTCGGATCTGTCGACTGCACGGGTACCCAAACCAAAGACAAGCCTTAACATGCCGGCTTCTGGATCTATGGCTTCGTTCCATGCATAAGGATTGAATGAAAATCCCACACCGGCTGCCTGAGGGAAAAAGAAATTGCCATAAGGCGCACCGGAGACACGCTGTACCAAAAGCGCCATCTGTTCGTCTTTTTGAAGAAGTCCTTTATGGGCACGGTAGGTAAGGGCCTTTTCGCTCATGGAGCTTGCATAAATCCTGCGTACGGCGGTAACGAAATCATCAATTCGTTTTGCTCGCGGACCCTGGTTGGCGCAGAAGATGGATTCATATTTTCCGGCAAAGGCGTTGCCGTAATTGTCTTCAAGCAGCGAACTTGAGCGTATAATGATCGGCGACTGGCCGAAGTAATCCAGCAGGTCGCCGAACTGCTTCATAATATATTCCGGGAATGAGCCATACATCATAAGCTGGCGGGCTTCATTAGCCTGTTCAAGAAAATGCGCCGGGTCGCGCTGTTTCTGTCTCATCCACCATATTTTGTTCTGCACAAGGAACGTATAAAAAACATCTGAACCGATGTAGAAGGAATCGTGAGGTTCAAGCACGTCTTTCCATCGCGCATCGTATTTTTCGAGTATTGCACGCGCCAGAAGCATACCCACAGTTTTTCCGCCGACAAGGCCTGTGCCGATCATGCGACGCCAAACAGTCAAAACGTCTTTAAGTGAGAGGTATTTTGCCGCAAGTGAAAGGATCGGCTCATCGCGGGAGATTATCATCCGCAGGAGCTTGTGGACAAGATGGTGAACATCTGTTTCGCTTTGCCTGCCCTGTTCAATTCGAAGGAGTACCTGCTCAGCCTGCGAGAAGGTGCGATTCCAGTATCCCAGCATCTGGCTGGCTGAATCAAGTCGCGACCACGGGCGGTGTGCCAGGACTTCAGTTATCGTGAGGCTCTGGGCAACGGGCGTAAAATTGCCATTATCACGGACGTGAAGCATATTCATGGTAGGCGAATAGCGGCCCTGCACCTTGATAGGGTGAACGTAGGTGCGGCTGTTCTGGCTGTATATGTCGAGGAAGAGCTGGGTGGTTTCCATGATCGCCGATGTAGCATGAAATGAATGCTTGTTCCGTAAGACGGCAAAATAGGCAATTGTTTCCATCTGGTAGAGATATGGACAGGTGAGCATGAAGAAGTTGCCTAGCATACGATCGCTGTACCAGTCGGCAGCAAGGTCACTGAGGCAGTCGAAAAGATAGCAGCCGCCCGGGCCACGGCTGGCGATAACGGCATGTATCTGCGTTATAAATGTTTCGAAACCTTTGAGCGGATCGAGTACATGAATCTCGGCCCCGCTGCTTTCGTCGACGAGATGAGGATGCTTGGCAAAACGAAAATAAACCAGCGGCAGTTTGTGTGAGGCGGAAAACTTGCAAAAAGCATTCGCGAAGGGAATATAATCTTCAATGGAATCGACCTGCCAGACAATGTTGTCACCCGCAATAATGCCGTTTAGCACATCATCGAGTTTTTCAAATCCTGTGCTATACTGCGGTTCCATTGTTTTGTTGCGATCCTGTTAAACCCAGCGGTTCTGGAGTAATTCTAATAGATATCTCGCTGGCTGGCTCATCGAGCGATTCTTACGTATTATGATGCCTGTGGGCCTTACAAACCGCGGATCGTCTATCAATATAGTCTTAATTATATTTGCGGAGATTTCCTGCACAAGGGCAGTACGGGGAAGGATCGAAACCCCGGAATTGATCTCGACTGCTCGTTTTATGGTTTCAATATTGTCGAATTCCATAGCAGGCCTTATCGTGATATTGCACTGTGAAAGCAGGTTGTCGATAAGCTCTCTTGTAGGAACGTGGCGGGCAAAAGCTATGAATTTCTGGTCACAGAGGTCGCTTAGGTCTATCTCGGAGCGGCTGGCAAAAGGGTGCTCATTTGAACACACAACTACAAGGGGTTCAGATTCAAATTCGTAAACCTCCAGGTTGCGCTCCTTTTTGGGCACAGCGACAATCCCTATTTCCACATAACCTTGGATCACTTTTTCATGTATTTGCTCCCACCCGCTGTATTCGACATTGAGGTTGACTGTGGGGTATCGCGCCATAAATTTTTTAAGATATGGCGGCAAACTGTGCATGCCTATCGAAAATATCGCGGCGATATTGATGCGATCGCCCTGCGATCTGGCCTGTTCGGCGAGTTGGTTTTTGAACTGCTCATATCGAGATATCATGTCTTTGCACGCATCATAAAGGAGTTGCCCTGCGGGGGTCGGCTCAAAGGGTCTTTTTTGGCGGTCGAGAAGCTGACATTTGTGCACAAGTTCAAGCTTGCCAAGCTGTTGTGAAATCGCGGATTGGCTTATTATATGCTTGAGCGCAGCCTTGGAAAACGACCGCATCTCAATAAGGTCGCAGTAAATTTGTAATGTTTCCACGTCTAGCATAAGTTATTCTTCTAGTATGTATTATGGATAAAACATTGTAAAGATAAAATATGTAACTATTTTAGAATAAATGCTGGCTTAGTAGGTTTTCAGCATAATACACGCTCATAGTTAACTTAAGTATTGCTTATATAGCTTTTATTAAGGAGTGTACAATGTCCGCAAAGTCTCACATCGAAGCTGTTTATGATCAACTTGTGCGAAGAAATCCCGGGGAGCCGGAATTCCACCAGGCTGCGCGAGAAGTGCTTGATTCACTGCTGCCGGTACTGGAACGCAATCCTGAGATCATCGACTCGGCAATCCTGCCCAGGATCGTGGAGCCGGAACGCGTAGTCATGTTCCGCGTGCCATGGATCGACGACCGCGCCAAGGTACAGGTAAACCGAGGCTTCCGCGTACAGTTCAATTCAGCAATCGGACCGTACAAGGGCGGTATCAGATTTCACCCATCTGTTTACTTGGGAATTATCAAGTTCCTAGGATTTGAGCAGATATTCAAGAATTCACTTACCGGCCTGATGATGGGCGGCGGCAAAGGCGGCTCGGATTTTGACCCCAAGGGCAAGAGCGACATGGAAGTAATGCGGTTTTGCCAGAGTTTCATGACTGAGCTTTGCAAGCATATCGGTGCCGATACCGACGTGCCCGCAGGCGACATAGGAGTAGGCGGCCGCGAGATTGGATATATGTTCGGCCAGTACAAGCGCATTCGCAACTGTTTTGAAGGCGTGCTCACAGGCAAAGGTCTTGAGTGGGGCGGCTCGCTTGTCCGCACCGAAGCGACCGGATACGGCCTCGTTTATATCGTCGATGAAGTAATGCGCGACATGAACAAGAACTGGGAAGATATGACCTGCACAGTGTCAGGCTCCGGTAACGTAGCGATTTACGCGACGCAGAAGATCCAGCAGCTCGGCGGAAAGGTCGTCGCCATGTCGGATTCGAACGGCTACATCTATGATGCCGACGGAATTAATCTTCAGACTGTCAAGCGGCTCAAGGAAGTTGAACGTCGCCGTATCAAGGATTACTGTGACTTCCACAAAAAAGCCACTTATACCGAAGGCTGCAACGGCATATGGAATGTAAAATGCGATATCGCCTTGCCATGTGCAACCCAGAACGAACTTGACGAGCAGGCCGCAAAGACGCTCATCAAGAACGGCTGCATTATCACCGGCGAAGGTGCCAACATGCCCACCACACCAGAAGCTGCCCAGGCATTTTTAACTAACAAAGTAGTGTTCCTGCCTGGAAAAGCCGCAAATGCCGGCGGCGTTGCGGTTTCTGGCCTTGAGATGGCACAGAACTCGCAAAGGCAGTCATGGACATTCGAAAAGGCCGATGCAGAACTCCGCAATATCATGCGGAATATTTACAAGAGCATAAATTCAGCAGCCGAAGCATACGGCATGCCCGGCAACTACATCGCCGGCGCAAATATCGCAGGATTCATGAAGGTAGCCAAATCTATGATGGCACAGGGTGTCGTATAAGCAGCATCTTCTAACGCAGCGCAATAAAAAAGGCCGGTGGAAACCGGCCTTTTGCGTTTGTGAGATTACGATATTACATCGTGTTTTCCTTAAGTCCTGCGATGGCATCGGCCTCGGTCTCGTCCTTGAGCATGATCGTCGGGGTCACAAGTATGAGCAGGATGCGGTGCTCACGCTGTGTAGTGCGGTTCGAGAACAGCCTTCCCACGACTGGTATCTTTGAGAGCATCGGCACGCCGGACTCCTTTTCGTCTTCAGAGGTGATCTTTTGGCCGCCAAGCAGCAATGTGCCTTTATCCGGCACTGATACACGGGTCTGAATCTCTGTGGTCTCAAGTTCAGGAATGAACATAGGACGCTGGATCAGGTTGCCGCTTTGATCTACCGCTTCTGCCAGGTATTCCTGCAAGGACAGCAAGGCTGTCGTGTTGGTCTGAATACGCAGGATAACGTACTTCTTATCGGCACTGATCGTGGGCGTTACGTTGAGGATGACGCCGCTTGTCAGTGTTGATATATCCTGGTTGGCAGTAATGAACTGAATCGGATTATCGCCGGTCGTCGATGACTGTTCAAACTCGATGTTTGAGACGTATGATTTATCTATCGTAACACGCATCGTCGCGGATTCGCCGCTTAAAACCGTTACACGAGGAGCTTCCAGTGACGAGGTGTTCTCGTGTGTCTGGGTGGCCTTGATCAGGAACGAAGCCTGGAGGTCGTCCATGATATTGCCGTAACCGGTTCTGAGGTTGAGGGCGTCGGAGCCGGCAAGCGAACTGGTCGGAGTCACATTATTGATGGAACCCTGGTTGACCTGGATCGGATCCCAGTGGTCGCCGGCATTGATAATGAAATCAGCATCAACCCCGATATCTTCAAGGAATGCTTCTGAGACAAGCAGGAACCTTGCTTCAATTGAGACCTGCTGGCCGAGATTGGAACGGAGACTCTCGATAAGTTTGGCGATCAGTTTATGAATCTCAGGAGTCTGATTTACGATAAGGCGTTTGCCGGCGTAAATATACATTGAACCAGTGCCGCCTGCAGCGACCCATTTATCCGGCTCAATAGTCTGCTCAATAAGGTTTACGACCTCTTGGGCGCGTGTTGCAACAGCAGTTTCTGAAGTCATATCCTGCTGATTGCGATTTGATGAACTTTGCTGCCGGTTACTACCGCCGCCGCCGCCACCACCGCCGCCCGTACCGCCGGACTGGGTGATCTCGCCAAGACCCGTCTGGGTCAGATCTGATTCAAAATTGGCAGCTGGGTCGAGCAGGTCTGTAATATCGTAGCTGTCCTGAACGAGCTTTTCCGGAAGCGATGTCTTTGTTGCAATTGTGATAACACCGTCTTCAACGAGATAACCAAGTTCCACAAGGCCTCCCGAAACAGATCTCAGCAGCAAGTCAAGCGCCTTGCCAACGGGGACCTGTGAAACAGGTTCCATGTTGATCTGCGTATTGCGGGTAATATCAGCGTTTTCAGAGAGGTCCTTCCATAGCACCACTATACGAAGGGCCGGTTCAACCGACGTGCGTAAAACTTCGATAGCGTCGCCGAATGTCATATCCGGACTAAAACGGGAAAGATCGACAACCTTTACAAGCTGCTTATAAACTTCCGCATCAGCAGGACTGGAACCGGCGGCAACGCCTTCGACACGACGTGATGAAATTTCACGCCAATCCTTGGGATATGTAATCTCGTCTGAATAAGGAATGTTGGCCTTGTCAACTTCCAGCATTGATTCCATGGTCTGCTGGTTGATCTTGGCCTGCACCTCAAGCTGCTTGCGAAACTCGACCATATCACCCAGTGTGCGATGCATTACAGTGGCCTGTTCGTTATGAGGATCGATAGCCAAAAGAAGGTCTAGCTGGGCAAGCGAATCTTCATAACGCTGGTCCCGCTGAAGTGCGATTGCCTTCTTCATGAGTTCATCAACACGCTGCTGGCGTTCGATCTCCTGCTGCGAACGAAGCTGCTGCTGGAGCGCCACGGCCTGGGCCTGCTTTTCCGATGCCAGCGACTGCGCCTGGGCCTGGGCCTGAGAATCTATATTGGTACGCTCGGAAATGAGCAGGCTTGTGAAATACTTATATGCGTCATCACCAAGGAGCATGCGGTTATTCTCAACTACGCGGGACGCGTTCGACAAATAATCGCGGGCGATATCATAATTCTTCTGTGCTGTCTCAGATTTAGCCCTGTTAATTGCATCCTGGACGACAGCTTCAGTATAACTCTTCTGAATATTCCTCTGCTGGAGGACGCGATCTATATAACCGGGTGCTGCTGGTGTCGCAGGTACGGCAACCTGCGACGGGGCAACAGGAGCCGCGGTAGGTTCTACAGCAGCAACAGGAGCCTGTGCTACCGGCTTGGCTTCTTGAAGGGGCTTGACCGGCTCTGCGGCAACGGCCTGAGCCTTGGGTTGTTCTTCAAGCAGATCTTCGGCATTGTTCTCAGCTGAAGCAACAG
Organism: Planctomycetes bacterium GWF2_50_10; assembly: GCA_001824635.1. Classification (GTDB taxonomy): domain Bacteria; phylum Planctomycetota; class Phycisphaerae; order Sedimentisphaerales; family GWF2-50-10; genus GWF2-50-10. The sequence continues at coordinate 22,713 of MHYB01000010.1, read as the reverse complement.
CCGGCGCGGCTTTCGGGGTATCCATCTTCGCAAGATACTGCTGCGCGACTGTGGCCTTGTCGGTTACGCCGCTGTTTGCGACTTCTTCAAAACCCTTTTTAGCTGCATCAAAATTCTTGGCTTCATATTCCTTCAAGCTTTTGGCCAGCAGCGCATCCATCGCTGCCGTGCGTTCCTTACTGTTGGCCTGCATCTTTGAAAGATCCGCAAGCACCTGTGCGCGCTCACCCTTGTTAAGGAACTTGCTGTCCTTTACAGATTCAAGACGAGCGGCGGCCCCGGCGAAATCATTTTTCTTACTGAGGGTGTCGGCAGCCTTGATCTGATCAAATATCTTGTGCCTTTCCGATTCCGCAGAAGTTGCCTTGGCGAGCAGATCGGCAAGCTTTTTCTGCTCAGCATCATTAAGGTACTGCTTGTTCTCTTGAGCCTTCTGAAGCGATCCCAATGCGGAGGCATACATTCCGCGATTGTAGAGCGCAGAGCCCACATCCATGAGTTCGACCGCACTCTTATGCAGAGCGGCTTCTTTTTCGCCGGCGGCCTGAAGAGAGAAAACGGGGATGATTAATAGAAATAATGCCAAAACAGTAATACGAAATGAATAGAGAAACGACATACAACGACCCACAATTACCTCCTGCTATAAATTAGGTATAAGTGCGTTAAAACACCGTTATAACTGATCAACCATAAATGACATAGAGCCAAGTATCGAGGTAGTTTATATGTACAGAGGCCGCTTTGCAAGCGAAAAAATTGATTTTGGCAGACGGGTCGGTTATCGTATGGCCTTGTAAATAAAGGATCTGTGAAAAGATAGCGTGAGACATGATTAAGGATTTAATAAGTCGAGATGAATGGATTTTATCGGTCGAAACCAGCGGCCGAAATGGCTCGGTAGCACTTGGCAGAGACGGCCAGCTCGTCCAGGAGGTGCTCTTTTCAGCACCATTAAAGCACAGCGCCGAGTTGTTTGCTGTTACTTTAACAATGCTCAACAGCCAGGGCCTCAAGGCTTCGGACATAAAACAGGTGTATATTTCTTATGGCCCAGGCTCATTTACCGGCTTGCGCATCGCCGTAACCGTGGCAAAAATGTACAGCTTTGCCAACGATGCCAAGATAGTTCCCGTAAATACCCTACAGGGTGTCGCCATGAACGTATTTAACGCGATAAAAGATGGCATTGCGCCGCCCAGCCGGGTGGCGGCGATTCTGGATGCCAAGAGAGGCCAATTTTTCGTAGCCATTTTCAATATTAAAAACGACAAAATCATCCGCGCAAGCGAAGATATGCTCATAACAGCGGCAGAATTCGTCGAAAATTTCGCCTCACCCGACCAGCCGACCCGGCTTCTTGGCGAAGGGCTTGTCTATTATAAGGATAACTTCCAGGCTCCCGGCTTTGAAATACTCAATGAAAAATACTGGCCTGCCAGGGCGGCAAATATCCTCCATCTTGGCTGGGAACAGGCTGAAAAAGGCGATTTTATCGATCCTTACGTTTTAATACCCCACTATGTCCGAGGCCCCGAAGCAGTCGCTAAGGCAGGAATGACACCCATCCGGGAGATTTAAGCGATCGCCGCTGACTGTCATTGTGGCGGATTACGGGGTTGTCTTGGCGGCAGTGCGCCATCTTACACTGAAAAACAAAAACGCCACAAATTCCCTAAACCTAGCTGTTTCATGCACTTAAATCTTTCTGAATAACAGACTCATCTTATCGCCCTCTCTCTGGTATTGCTTTTGCATATATCCGTGTTCTCTATAAATTAGACATAACTGCGTTGTTTAGATAAGGAGAGTAAAAGCTATGGCAGTAAAAGAGTTACAATTCGAGAGCCAGGCACGCGCATCGCTGCTAGCGGGCGTGGAGAAACTGGCATCGGCGGTCAGGTCAACGCTGGGCCCGCGCGGCCGTAACGCAATCATCGACAAGGGTTGGGGCGGTCCGACGGTTACCAAAGACGGCGTGACAGTGGCTGAGGAAATCGAACTGGTGAATAAAGCCGAAAATCTCGGCGCAAAGCTCGTTCGCGAAGCCGCGAGCAAGACCTCAAAGGTGGCAGGCGACGGCACAACTACCGCAACAGTGCTGGCCGAGGCCATATTTAAGGAAGGCTATCGCAATCTTGCATCCGGCGCAGACGCAATGGCGCTTCAGCGCGGCATGCAGGCTGCGGTAAAGGCCGCGATGGACAAGCTTGCAGCATTAGCCAAGCCCATCGACATCGCCAACAAAAACGACATTATTAACATTGCCTCTGTTTCGGCAAATAATGATGTCGAGATCGGCAAAATCATGGCCGAGGCGTTCGGCAGAGTCGGCAAAGACGGCGTTATCACTATCGAAGAAGGCAAGAGCCTCGAAACCACAGTTGATTTCGTCGAAGGCATGCAGTTCGACCGCGGCTACCTGAGCCCGCATTTCGTGACGGATCAGGACAATATGCTTGTCGAACTTTCAAAGCCGTTCATTCTCGTATTTGAAGACAAGATCACTTCAGTCCAGAAGCTCGTACCAATTCTCGAAGCAGTCGCCAAATCCAAGCGGCCCCTGCTCATCATCGCCGAAGATATCGAAGGCGAAGCACTTGCCACACTGGTAGTCAACAAGCTCCGCGGCATAATTAACGTTGCGGCTGTTAAAGCACCCGGTTATGGCGATCGCAGAAAGGCCATGCTTGAGGATATTTCAATTCTCACAGGCGCAGAAGCGATATTCAAAGACCTGGGCATCGAACTGGATAAAGTCAGCATCAAGCAGCTCGGCCAGGCCAAGAAGGTAACCATCGACAACGATAATACTATCATCGTCGAAGGCGCAGGCTCAGCCGATGCGATCAAGGGCAGGATCAAGCAGATCCGGGCCGAGATCGACTCGACCACTAGTGATTACGACCGCGAGAAACTCCAGGAAAGATTGGCAAAGCTCACCGGCGGCGTAGCACAGGTAAACGTCGGCGCAGCAAGCGAATCTGAAATGAAGGAAAAGAAGGCACGCATCGAAGACGCACTCCATGCAACACGCGCAGCCATCGAAGAAGGCATAGTTCCCGGCGGCGGAGTCGCACTGATACGCTGCATCGAAGCGATAAAAGCCCTCAAGCTCACCGGCGACGAAAAGACCGGCGCAAACATAGTAGCCGCCGCTATCAAAATGCCCGCCTACTGGATAGCCGACAATGCCGGCGCAGTTGGCAATCTCGTTGTAAATAAGATCAGCGAAGGCAAGGGCGGCTTCGGCTATAACGCCAACACCGATACCTACGAAGATCTCATGGCAGCCGGTATTATTGACCCTGTCAAAGTAACTCGCAGCGCGCTTCAGAACGGCGCGTCCATCGCGGGGCTTTTGATGACGACCGACTGCTGCGTAACAGAAAAACCCAAGGACAAAGATGCACCTGCCGGTATGCCCGGCGGCCACCCTGGAATGGGCGGCGGCATGGGTGGTATGAGCGGAATGGGCGGAATGGGCGGAATGGGTGGCATGGGTGGCATGGGCGGCATGGGTGGCATGGGCATGTAAATCACCAACGCCCGGAACTTAATTTTAATTAAACTAGAAATACAGTAAAGGAGTCATATATGAAGCTTAGACCTTTGGATGATAGAGTTATAGTCAAGCCCTCCGAGGCAGAGACAAAGACAGCAGGCGGAATCGTAATCCCTGATTCAGCAAAAGAAAAACCGCTCTCCGGCAAAGTGATCGCCGCAGGCGAAGGCAAGACACTGGATAACGGCAAACGCGCCGCGATGACCGTCAAGAAGAACGACGAAGTGATCTACGGCAAATATGCCGGCTCGGAAGTCGAAGTCGACGGGACCAAATACGTTATACTGCGTGAATCGGATATCCTGGGAATAATTGAAAAGTAAGCGTCGGGCCAAAAGCAGACGTATTACGGAGGTATAAAATGGCAAAACAAATGATGTTCGATCAGAACGCCAGGGCTCAACTTAAAGAAGGCCTGGCGAAATTGGCCTCGGCGGTAAAAGTTACCATGGGACCGACGGGCAAAAACGTTATCCTTCATAAGAGCTACGGCTCACCGAAGGTAACAAAGGACGGCGTATCTGTCAGCAAGGAAATCGAGCTGCCCGAGCCGTTCATGAACATGGGCGCAAAGATGATCAACCAGGCCGCGTCGAAAACAAGCGACGTAGTCGGTGACGGCACAACCACCGCAACCGTGCTGGCCGAAGCGATCTACTGCGAAGGCATCAAGCATATTACAGCCGGTGCAAACCCGGTAGCGCTTCAGCGCGGCATACTCAAGGCCGCTGATGTCGTGACAAACTATATTAAGTCGGTCGCAGTCCCGGTAAAGGGCCACGACGATATAGCTAAGGTCGCCACGATCAGCGCAAATAACAACAAGGAAGTCGGCGAGATACTCGCAGACGCCATGGATAAGGTCGGCAAAGAAGGCGTTATCGAAGTAGAAGAAGGCAAGGCCATGCAGACCGAGCTAACCGTTGTCGAAGGCATGCAGTTCGACAAGGGCTACATCTCGCCCTACTTCATGACCAATCCCGAATCAATGGAAGCCATCCTCGAGGATGCATACATTCTGCTCCACGAGAAAAAACTTTCCAATATCCGCGAGCTTATCCCCCTGCTCGAAAAGATCGCGCAGGTCGGTGCTCAGCTCTTGATCGTATCTGAAGATGTCGAGGGCGAGGCTCTTGCGGCACTGGTGATCAACAGGCTCCAGGGCGTCCTTAAGGTCTGCGCAGTCAAGGCCCCCGGCTTTGGCGATCGCAGAAAAGCCATGCTCGCCGATATGGCCACACTTACCGGCGGCGAAGTCATCACCGAAGATTTGGGTATCAAGCTCGAAAGCATCG
>MHYB01000010.1:1229-17785 GCA_001824635.1 Planctomycetes bacterium GWF2_50_10 | reverse complement strand
GCCGGCAAGAAGAAAGATATCCAGGCTCGTTGCGAACAAATTCGTAACCAGATCGAAAAGACAACCAGCAGCTATGACAAGGAAAAGCTCCAGGAGCGTCTTGCCAAGCTCACCGGCGGCGTTGCCGTGATCAAGGCCGGAGCGGCCACAGAAGCGGAAATGAAGGAACGCAAGGACCTTCTCGACGATGCACTCCATGCCACAAAGGCAGCCGCTGAAGAAGGCGTTGTCGCAGGCGGCGGCGTGGTATTCCTCCGCGCCATACCCGAACTGGACAAGGCTCGTTCCAAGGTCAAGGGCGACGAGAGACTTGGCTTCGATATCGTGGCAAATTCGCTCAAGTCCCCAGCCAAACAGATCGTTGATAACGGCGGCGGCGAAGGTGACGTGGTCGTTGCCCAGTTGCTCGAAAAAACCGGCAACATCGGTTACGATGCCAACTCCGGCGAATTCGTGGATATGGTTAAGGCCGGCATCATCGATCCGGCTAAGGTCGCAAGGACCGCCTTGCAGAACGCAGCATCAGTCGCGGGCCTGATGCTCACGACAAACGTGCTCATCACCGATCTCAAGGATAAAGACGTTGATGCCGAACCAATTCATGGCTCGGTAAGATAAGTTGATCAATCGGGGGCAGGGATCACACCTGCCCCTTTCTATTTACAGACCGAAAATCAAAAATGATATACGTTGTATGACATTTTTGATTTTTGCTTTGTATCCATTATTAAATTTTGTGCTAAGGCGCAGGTAGCAAATGGCCAAGCGGGATTACTACGAAGTACTGGGCATTGAAAAAAATGCTTCAGCAGAAGACATAAAAAGAGCGTATAGGCGTCTGGCGATAAAATTCCACCCGGACAAAAACCCCGGAGACAAAGAAGCCGAGGCTAAGTTCAAGGAATGTGCCGAAGCTTACGAAGTGCTTTCAGACGCTGATAAGCGAAAGCAATACGACCAGTACGGCCACGAAGGCTTGCGCGGCGCGGGCGTGCATGACTATTCGCACATGAAGGTCGATGATATCTTCTCAATGTTCGGGTTTGAAGATATCTTTGGCGATCTTTTTGGCGGAGGCCGTCGAAGAAGCACAAGGCCCGGCGGGCCGGCAAAAGGCTTCGACCTGGAAACAACTGTGGAATTATCGCTAGAAGAGGTTGCACAGGGCAGTGAGAAAACGATAGAATTTACCCGGCAGGATAACTGCGGCTCCTGCAATGGTTCTGGTTCCGCTGCGGGCACTAAGCCCACGACATGCCCCATGTGCGGTGGAACTGGACAGGTGGCTCAGGGCGGCGGTTTTTTCCAGATGATCACTACCTGCAGCCGTTGTCGCGGAGCGGGCCAGGTTATAACCGATCCATGTAAGACCTGCCGCGGAACAGGAAAGATCCCGCACAAACGGGTAGTTACAATTAAAATACCCGCGGGCGTCCACGAAGGACAGGCCGTGCGAGTTTCCGGCGAAGGCGAGCCGGGCAAGTTCGGTGGGCCAAGGGGCGATTTATATTGTTATGTGCGCATAAAGGCGCACCCGTTTTTGCAGAGGGACGGAAACGACCTCGTATGCGTAATACCGATAAGCTTTACGCAGGCTGCATTGGGGGCAACTATCGATGTACCCAGCTTAACTGGGAAAAAGCAGCTTAAGATCCCCGGCGGCACCCAGCATGGCGATGTATTAAGGATAAGAAGCCAAGGCCTGCCCGACATGCGGAACGGCCGAAGCGGCGACGAACTTATCCAGGTGCTTGTTGAATTGCCTAAAAAATTAAACAGCAAACAAGAACAAATACTCAGGGAATTCGCGGCAACTGAAGATAAGAACGTAATGCCCCAGTCGACTGGATTTTTTGAAAAACTTAAAAAATATTTTGGTACCGGCAAATGAGCAATAAAGAAAAACACAAAAAAGAAGAGCAGGAAAAAGCCCAACAGGAAACCGCCCAACAACCGGCCGATGACCAGCTCGAACAGCTCAAAAAAGAAAAAGACGACCTATTTCTCCAGCTCCAGCGGGTCAGCGCCGATTATTCAAATTTCCAGAAACGTGTCCCAAGACAGATAGAGGAACGCGTGGCCTATGAAAAAGAACAGGTCATTAAGGCTCTCCTGCCGGTTCTTGACAATTTTGAACATGCCGTAGAGAAAGGCAAGACCGCCGAGACTCCACAGGCACTTCTGGATGGAGTAAAGATCGTTTACGAGCAAATGCTCTCGATCCTCAAGCAGTTCGGCGTCGAACAGATAACAGCCTTGGGCGAAAATTTTGATCCATCCATGCATCAGGCAATTATGCAGCGAACAGACACTGACAAGAAGGATAATATTATACTTGAGGATTTCTCTAAAGGATATAAACTCAATGGACGGGTTGTAAGGCCAAGCCGCGTTGCCGTTAACAAGGCCGCCGCCGCCCAAACCGAAGCCAAAGAAGCCGCCAAACCCAGCCCTGACGGCCAGGCTGATGATAGTATTGATGAAACTGTAGATACACAGTAGAGGTTTTAAGAAGTATGCCGACCTACGATTATCTGTGCAAGAATTGCGAACATAAATTTGAGGAATTTCAATCCATAACATCTTCCCCGCTCAAAAAGTGCCCCAAGTGCGGCAAAAACAAGCTCCAGAGGCTAATCGGCATGGGCGCAGGACTGATATTCAAAGGCTCAGGCTTTTACTCTACCGACTACCGCTCCGACAGCTATAACACCTCCGCTAAAAGCGATTCATCTTCGTCAAGCAGCTCGACCACCCCTGCATCCACCGATACCGCAAAATCAACAACAGACAGCAGCGCGAGTTCTTCTACAACCCCCAAAACCGAATCAACGCCGGCACCTGCTCCCGCCCCTGCTCCAAAGAAAAGCGAAGAAAAGAAAAAGAGCGCCTGATCAGATCGCGTTTTCCAGGATCTGCTTAATAATATTTATATCCGCTTCTCGCCCCGTGAAATGCTCAAATTGCCTCCGGGCCTGCGCGACGAACATCTCCAAACCATCCACAGTGCGCGCCCCCGCCGTCCGGGCATCCTTCAGCAGCCGCGTCTGACGCGGATTATACACCGTATCAAACACAAGCATCCCCGCCCGCAGCAACTCAGCCGGCACAGGCGTATTTTCAATTTCCGGGTACATGCCCAGACTCGTGCAGTTGACCAGCAGCTTCGCATCTGAAATCGCCGCCAGGTTTTCTATCGGCTCATAATGACAGTTGAACGTACGCGCAAGATGCCGCGATTTCTCGATAGTTCGGTTAAATATCGTAACCTTCGCCCCCGCATGCGTCAGCGCCGCTATCACCGCCCTTGCGACTCCCCCCGCCCCGACAACCGCCGCCGGCATCTGGTTTAGTTTATTCTTATCTTCCAGCCCCGAAACTATCGCGTCGAGCGCCCCATCGTAATCGGTATTGAACGCGCTTGCCCTGCCAAGCGCCACCGTCAGCGTATTGGCCGCGCCGATCTCGATCGCGCGTGAATCCACAAACCCGCCCGTCTGATGCACATATTCCATCGCGTTTTCTTTGTGCGGTATCGTAACCGAAAACCCTTTAACCCCCAGCCATTCACGTTCCAGGCAGCCGTCCATGAACGTCTTAAATTCCACCCAGTCGCCTTCAAGCAATATCGGAAGATAAAGGCTATCAAGCCCTGTATGTGCAAAACACGCGTTATGTATCAACGGCCCCTTTGATTGAGCCACCGGCGACCCTATCACACCATAAAGCGACGTGTGATTTCCAATCGCATCCCACCGATAAATGTTTTTCAATTGCTCGATCGTCAACTGCCCCGGCGCCGTCGCGCTTTCCAAATCGATCGTAGCAAACGTCAAAAACGCCCCCAGCTTCCTGGCGATGATCCTGCTGATCATACCCGCCGCCCCCATCGCAAAGCAGATCAACTCGCCTTCCTTCTCATGGAGCAGATCGAATGCCGCGAAACAGTCATTGACATGCCGGGCCGTATAAATCAGCTTTGGTATAGCGTTGCCATTCATCGCGATCACCTCGGCATACAAAACCTCAAGATCCACAAACGGCTTAGTGAAATCGTGATGTGAAATTATCAGCCTGCACTGCGACTGCCCAATCGCGTTATTTATCCGCTCGCGAACATGCGCGTGCGTGTAATTGATGAATTCACAATCGACATAATCCGCCCCGGCACCAACCGCCCCGGCCAATATCTCAAGCCGCGCCGCCTCATCAATTTCTTTAAATCCCCCCTGCCGAACATCGCGGGCCGTCACAATAATTTTCAATCCCGCCCGCCGCGCCGCCTCCACCATCGCCACCGCTGCCGACGCCCCCGGCTCATCCAGATAATCCGCGCGTATCTCAACTATCTCAGCCCCGAGGCGCATCGCCTCCGCTATCTGCGTAAGGCCAATTTCAACATTTCTCGGCCCAATTGGAACGGCAAGATAGGTCATGATCGAAATTGCTCTTTGCGATTAAGTTCGATTTTGTTTAGTGCGATAAGAAACGCTTTTGCCCCCGCCTCAAGTATGTCTGTCGAATACGCCCTCGCGCTTACATGCTGACCGTGATGCTCAACCGTAACCGTCGCCTTGCCCAGCGCGTTTATCCCCGGCGTAACCGTACCATAACTGAAATCGCTCAAAAAAACCCGCATGTGCATCGCCTGCTGGATAGCCGAAAATATCGCGTCCATCGAGCTGTTGCCCGCCGCCTCGGTTATCACCTGCTTACCCTCGCTAGTCTTAAGCGTAACCGTCGCCGATGGAACCAAACTCTTGCCCAGTGTTATTTGCAAACCAAGCAGTCTCGCCGGCTGCTCTACCAACTGGGTTACCTCATCCACAACCGCAGCGATTTCCTCGAAATAAATGTTCTGTTTGACTTGATAAAGTTCGTTGATCGTCTCAAGCACTTCCCCAAACTGCGCGTCTGTAAGTACCGCCCCCAGCGCTGCTGTCTGTGCATGCAAGCGGTCGGGGGTAGGCCCCATTTCGCCCGAAAAAATGAGCTTCTGCTGTTTTGCCGTAACATCGACCATATTGCACCAGTTTTCCCAGCTATTACCCTAAAAGTTACCCCGATTATAGGTCAAATGCAAGCTTTATCCCCTTCTATCCATTATTGGCCATCCTAATCCTGCTAAATAAGGTTGGCGAACTTAATCGCCGACATATATACTATGGTTTTGCTTTAGGAGAGCACAATGATAGGTAAACAGATACGCATAGAACGAATAATCGACAGAAACTCTCGCAAAACTGTCATCATACCCATGGACCATGGCGTAACCGTCGGCCCAATCGAAGGCCTTACGGACATGCGAACCACCGTCTCCAAGATCGTCGGTGGCGGCGCAAACGCAATCCTCATGCATAAAGGCATCGTCCGCGCCGGCCATCGAGGCCAGGGTAAAGACGTCGGCCTGATCGTCCACCTCTCCGCCGGTACGACCATGAGCCCAGACCCAAACACAAAAGAGATCGTCTGCACAGTCGAAGAAGCCATAAAAATGGGTGCCGATGCCGTCTCAATCCATATTAATCTCGGTGCCGAAACCGACAACATCATGCTCCGCCAGCTAGGCCAGATCAGCGAACGATGCATGGAATGGCAGATGCCGCTCGTCGCGATGATGTACACCCGCGGCCCGAAGATCAAAAACGAATATGACCTCGCAAACGTCAAACACGCCGCACGCGTCGGCGCAGAACTCGGCGCAGATATCGTCAAAGTCGTCTACACCGGAACTATCGAATCCTTCGCCGAAGTCGTAGAAGGCTGCCCCGTCCCCGTCGTCATCGCCGGCGGCCAGAAAATGGGCTCCGATGACGAAATCCTCAAGATGGTCGACGGCGCACTCAAAGCCGGTGCCGCCGGTGTCTCGATTGGCAGAAACGCCTTCCAGCACAAGACCCCAGATAAGATGGTCAATGCCATCTGCAAAATGGTACACGAAGGCTACTCCATCGCAAAAGCCATGGTACTCCTCGAAAGCTAATTTAAGAATTGAGAAGCTTATGCAGACATATCAATTGCACATACGGCCATACTGTAAGTTAGCCTTTGGATTGTAACTGTCTGCCTTTTAAAATAGTAAATTGAAAATAGTAAATAGTAAATTATGAAGAAGCTCTGGGTCAATCTCGTACCATTTAATAAAAATATCGCGACCACCGCCCTCGAAAGCGGCGCCGAGGCGGTAGTCATCTCAGACACAGATAAGCCCCGCATGCTCGAACTTGGCTTAATAAAGCTCGTCTGCGATTCCGGCGATATCCAGCCCAACCGCGACGTCGTCTTCATCGATATCAACTCCAAAAACGATGAGAAACGCGCCGCTGCCGTATCCTGCGAAAAAATAGTCGTCCTCACAATGCTTGACTGGACCATCATACCTATCGAAAATCTCCTTGCAGCCCGCAAAGGCCCCGTTTTCGTACGCGTAACCGATTCATCCCAGGCAAAGTTGATGGTCGAAATACTAGAAAAAGGCGTTGATGGCGTCCTGCTCGATACTACCGATATGAACGAACTCATAAAGACCGCCGCCATAGTAACAAGCGTCTCCGAAAAGATCGAACTCATCGAAGCCAGCGTAACCTCCGTCCGCCAACTAGGCATGGGCGACCGCGCCTGCCTCGATACCTGCACACAGATGAACCCAGGCCAAGGCATGCTCATCGGCAATACCTCAACCGGATTCTTCCTCGTCCACTCCGAAAGTATTGATAACCCGTACGTCGCTTCCCGGCCATTCCGTGTCAACGCCGGAGCCGTTCACGCCTATGCCATGATCCCCGGCCAAAAAACAAAATACCTCGCCGACCTCAAAACCGGCGACGAGGTCATGGTAGTCGATTCAAAAGGCAATACATCCACCGCCTACCTCGGCAGAAGCAAGATCGAAAAACGCCCCCTCATGCTCGTCGAAGCAAAATATAAAACCGAAACTATAAGCCTTGTCCTCCAAAACGCCGAAACCATAAGACTAGTCCGCCCCTCCGGCGACCCCGTCTCGATAACCTCTTTAAAACCCGGCGACACGATTCTCGCCCATGTAGAACAAGGCGGCAGACATTTCGGAATGAAGGTCGAAGAAACGCTTATCGAAAGGTAAACGCATGACCATCGCTATATCACTGGGACTTGCAGCCCTCTTCGGCGCACTGATCGGCACCGAACGCCAGCTAAGCGGCAAAGCCGCCGGCCTCCGTACCAACATGCTCATCTGCATGGGAGCCGCCGCCTTTACCGTCGTAAGCAAGCAGCTCGGCTCAGACGAAAGCATCACCCGCATCGCCGCACAGATCGTCACCGGCGTAGGCTTCCTCGGCGCCGGCGCCATAATTCAGGATCGCGGCGGAGTCCACGGCCTAACAACCGCTGCGACAATATGGCTCGTCTCCGCCATAGGCATGGCCTGCGGCTTCGAAATGTACCTCCTCGCCGCGATCACAACCTTTACAGCACTTATAGTCCTCTTTGGCCTCTCCCCACTCGCACGCTGGCTAACCGAATTCGGCAAAAAACACAATATCCGTTTCACCCTCAACGAAGGCCATCCACCCGAAAGAAAGCCCCCAACCGATACATTCCTGGACTAAAAAACGTAATTGCCAAGCCCAGCCCAGCATGTTAATGCTGGGTGTTACAACCTCCCACCATGCTACTTAAGGCGAGATAGGTCTTTCTTCGAGCCCCTGTAAGGGGCGCAAGCTTGTTAGCCAGGGGTGGAAACCCCTGGAGTAGACCAAAAAGAAAGAGAACCCCCGTAGGGGGTGAAACTTAGAATATCGAATATCGGAATTCGGGCTTCAGTCTTGTGGCACAGTCTAGCGAAGCTAGGCTGTGTTACTGCCGAATGCTCCAAACAAAACTCTAGGCACCCGTGCTCTTGTTTTGGTCATTTTGAGTTTAGAATTTTGAATTTGTTTTCGGATTCTGTCTTCTGAATTCGGTCTTCTCAATTATTCCGGTACGGCCGCCACGAACTTGGTGCTTCAGATATGTTTTTCAAAGTTATGATTTGTGAATGGCTGTCCATGTAAAGAACATTTGTTTTCTGTTTAAGAAGCTTGTCACGCCCAAGGCTCTTTTTATTCTTTGTCGCCAAAGCACCCGATGGGTTTCTGCCGTGATCAAATCTCAGCCACCCGCGATAGCTCAAAGACGACTTGCCTTTTCCAAGCGTAGTGCTCTCGATAAATCCCCACGAATCCACCGTATCTTTACAGTACTCCGCCGCATTATCATCATCCCCGTCATATGCGAGCGACTCAACTATGAAGTATTTTGACGATGGACTGCGCACATTATTGATATTAGGCGGGATATAGGATTGTCGCAAAAGCTCCGGATTCGCCCCAGGAATTATCTGCCATGAACAGATACCATCGAGATTGTCATTGATCGCATAGCCTCCCGTGCCCAGCAAAGCTGCCCCAAACGAAGCCAGACCCTTTGGCCAGTTCGGGCACCGAATTTTTGCAAGGCCTTGGTCGCCTCTTCTCGCTGTCACACTTTCGCGGGGATTGTAAGGATTAATAAGGCAGTGCTGCCAGTTGATCCCCTCGCCCCATTGACGGGCTTCCATTTGGCTTATCCACGGATAGCATGCCTGCGGCACAAGAAGCCCATTATGACTCGCGGCATAATTATTGAGAGCAAGACCGATTTGACGCTCATTTGTCTGGCACATAGCCGTCTTCGCCAGCGACCGAACACGGCTCAGCACCGGCAATACTATCGACAGCAGCATCGCTATAATGCTTGTTACTATAAGCAATTCAACCAGCGTAAAAGCTTCCTGCCTTTTAATAAATTTTGCTTTATAACGAACTTGCGTCTTAAGCCCTGAAAGGGCCGTAGCATGGGCAAGTACTCTTGCCCATGCTGACTTTTCACAGTGCATTAAAAATCGACTTGTCATACCCGCGCAGGCGGGTATCCAGCATAAAATAGCATCGCGCAGCGATTCCGCAATGGTTTCCCGACGAAGTCGGGATTCCTCAATTTTAAAATTTGCGCTTTGTAGAAAAACTTGCGTCTTAAGCCCTGAAAAATCGCAATTTGATAGCCCAGGGCAGAGCAAAGCGCAGCCCTGGGTCCAAAATCTATTATGTACAAAGCCCTGAAAGGGCGAAATAAACTGTTTTCTACAGAGCCTCAATTTTTGCCCATTCAAAATGTTTTCAACCAGTCTTTTGCCAAAACCGCCACATCCCGAAAATCGATTCTGCCGTCTCGCGGCTGTGAAATATCGTAAGCCGCGTACCAGCCCTCATCCTCCTCTGTTGTAAGCCATACCGATACCAGCTCTGCCAAATCCTGCGAATTCACACAGCAGTTTATATTAAGATCGCCCGGAGCTGGTTTTTGGAAGCTAATGCCCTCGATCCAGAAATCATCCACACACCAGTACCACTGCCAGAATGCGTCATAAAAACGCCAGCGAAATTGAACATCCCCTGCCCCGTCCGCCAATTCCGAAATATCGAAATACACCGCCCCGCTGAACATATCATCTTGATATCGGGCAATATTTTGCCACCCGCCCCCGTTTACGTTAATATCGAAATCGCCCTTCTGTGTCACTGCCGTACTCCAGGCAAATTCATGAGTGAACCCGACCGTAACGTATTGCGAACCTGCAAAGTTAAAATGCTCCGTAACCAACTGCTCGTCCATCCCAACCGCACCGGCCCAAGCGCTGCTGACGATCATAAAATTCCAGAAAAACGGGCTTATCGGCGTGCTCCCTGAAATATATTGCCATGTATGCGTGCTGGAACCACCGTTTATAATTGACCAGCCGGATGGCAATCCGGAATCAAATACCTGCTCATATAAATCCCCGATTTCAGGAGTTTGGGTATTCACATACGCCTGGGCCAAATTCGAATTGGAGCCGTTATTAGCACAGAACGTAAAATCATCCTGTCCATAATAATACCAGCACGAACGATAATTGATGATCGCGCCGTGGTTGAGGATAGTATAGGGAAGACTTGCGGCGGCAATTAAGCCTCCTGCGGGATCATATAATTCGCCATGCGACGGTAATGAAATGATTATATAAGAAACCTCCCCCGCAGGCACAGGAGCCCCGTTTAATGTACATTTCAATGTGATCGCCTGTAATTGGCCGGATTGTGCCGACGCGATCGCATCCAGCGCCTTCAAATCAGGGACGGAAGAATAACTGAAATCCACCCCCCACCTGTTTCCGCTGTAACTTTGAAAATCGCTGGATTCTCCCGTGGACGCATATTGCGCTTCATATAAAAGCCCCGGCTTTGAAGCGGTTATAGTAAAGCTTGTATTGGATGGCATCAGCCACAGCGCGTAGATACCTTTCGCGTTCGTTACGCTTGAAAATGTTCCACTAGGCCATTGTGCGGTTATCGTCGCCCCCGCTACGGGATTTCCAGCCGCGTCAGTAACTCTGCCGGATATGATTTCCCCCGTCCCCGACGGAGCTATATTGTACACGCAGTCAGTGACGGTATTGAAAGTCCCCCGTGATGTAACAACCATAGGCAGGTTATACCAAAAATCATCCAGCCCGCCCCAACCCATATTCAAATGATGGTACATCGTCGCAAGATTATAACCATATCCATCGCTTAAAACCGCATGGCTGGCGCGACCATCAATTGCAAGCACAACAGGCAAACCGGCGTCAAGATTAGAATTTAACAATTCGATCAGACTTGAGAATGGCCCGGTATTGATTTTGTCCGCCCATATAGCGTTATCAAATCCAAACGTGCGCCACAGGGCCGATTTCGCCGAAAGCAAAGTCGCCGTTGATAAATTAGAAGTATAGCTCATCTTCACTGCGATCCCCGCGTCGCTGCAGATCGCACCTATCGCCTCACGCTGATCCGATGTTATCGAACAACCGGGAATAAACGGCATCAAAGACCAGTTATAAACCCCGCCGCCGCCGTCACCGCCTCTCAGTGATGCGTTCATCTGCAATCCATCAACTTTAATGTTGAACATGGGTGTTCCCGGCCCGAAATCAGGATATTCGTGATAACGCATCAATTGCGCCAGCGCCACGCCCACACACCCCGCGACATAATGATTAGGCGTATAATAATTATAAAGAGCCGGCGTACCCGCGCAACCGGATTGATACCCATTATACCATTTGCTCTGGATCAAAGGTGATACGCGGATATCAGAAACGCTCGAAACTCCAAAAGCGGCAAATGGAACAGCATCCTGCTCAGCTGCGTATTCGAGCATCCCCCATTTGTCTTTCGCGGCAATTTTTTTTGCTGATTTAAATTTATCGTCTCTCACCAGCTCAGGCTCTGGCGTACGATTACGCAGATCATTCGCCATCAACTCCCAAATCGGCGACGTTTCGTTTGGATCAAAATAGCCCCCCGTCCACGAAAAAGCGATTACCGGCTCGATGCTGTCGTCCCCAGCGGCAATAACAAATCCGCCTCGCTTAATATACACAACGTAGTATTCACTTTTACCGACAGCATATCGCTGTGTCGAAGCAATTTCGCCCCAGGCTGATTTTGCCTCAAACGGATGTGGATCAGTTTTTAACCAACCTTTAACCATTTTCTCAGCACGTTCCTTTGTTACAGGCCCCGCGAATAGATCACCCCAAATATATAAACAAATCCCGATAGCCCACAAAAATAGATGTAATGATCCAATGCGAGTATTTCTGCTCATCTTCCAGTCCCCCAGTTCAAATCTAAAATATCAAGCCGCCCAAACCAGTGCAACCAATTTACAGGTAAATTTACCCAAAACTAACCTGAAAGATGATTAACACGGTAGTTCTGGGGCGAAAGCCCGTGGAAGCTGCCGAAATTGCGCGAAAAATGATACGGGTCCTCGTACCCAAGTACTTTAGCGATTTGCTTCACCGGCATGCCTGAAGTCAGCAGCAGATTTGCGCCCTTGTTCATCTTGAGCCTGTTTATGTAATCGTGCGGGCTGGCAGAGCCAAACTGCTTAAATAATCGAGACATATATCTGATATTTACTCCGCACCGATCCGCTACCTGTGAAGGCGATTTGATCTGCGAAAAATTTTCATCTATATATTTGCGGCATTTCAAATATGTCTGCTGTGCTCGTGACAGGCTCCCGCCCGATCGCCCGTCACTGATCGCTGCTAGCGATAAAAGCAAATTTTCAAGGTAATTACAGCATATCTGCTGGGCATGCGGCATCTTTTCTGTTGCCACTCGCATTATCTGTTCCATAATAAAAATTATTTCACCACCAACCGCGACAGAACCATTGCTTGCAAGTGTACTTTTTTCAAAAAGCTGTTGAGCCTTGCTGCCGGTAAATGCCACCCAGTAGTGTTCAAAAGGCACCTTGCCTTGTGCCTTGTAACAGTGCCCAGACTCCGGCGAAAACCCAGCCAGTGTGCCATAAGAAAGATTATGTGTGTTTTCATTAATTTTCAGGCGGCACAAGCCTGCCAGACCCAGTTCGATCACAAAATACGGGTATGCCTGCCGCCGAATTTCAAAATCGGTATCGCACATCTCATAACCGCCGAACACTATCCCCAGGGGATCGCTTTCATCCGGCCTGGTTTCAAAATAGAAATACCTGGCAGAACGTATGTGTCCTTGGGCCAAAAGAACATAAGTTTTGTCCGGAATATTAGCCATAACTATATCAACCTTTTTAGTTACTTTTCTCCATTATTATCTTACTTCCGTCTATTGCAGTCAATTTTAAAAGCTTTACAATGTAATCAGCGTAAGAGCGGAACGTACATTAAGTTACTAGTATCTAGTTTAACGCAGAGGTAATCATGAGCGGCCCCATGTCTCCCGAATTCGTAAGATTAGTCGGCACCGAAAGAAGAGTTGGCCCTACACTCGAAAGCGTCTCGCGTCACTGGCAAGGCCCCAAGGAGCGGTTTTTATTCATAAGCCCCCATGATGACGACGCCATCCTCGGCAGCGGCATACTTATGCAGCTTGCAAAACTCGAGAATGTCCCCGTTTATATTCTCATTGTAACTGACGGCTCGATGGGATATTGCACATTTGAAGAAATGGCCACAATTTCCTATATCCGCCGTAAAGAGACTTTCGAAAGTTATCAGTCCATCGGCATACCCAAGGAAAATATCATCTGGGCAGGCTTACCAGATTGCCAGCTCAGCTTATACCGCGGCCGCCGCAAAGCTCAAAGCGATGACAAGGCCGTCATCCAGAATTTCGCTGGCCTTCAGAATATGTTCACTTATTACCTCCGGCAGATCCGCCCCACACAGTGCTTTTTGCCCACTCAGAATGACCTCCACCCTGACCACAGGATCGTCTACGAAGAGCTGCTCATCAGCCTCTTCCATGCCGGAGGCGATATCTGGCCGGAACTTGGTGAGCCTCTTTCAAGCGTTCCGCACGTCCACGAATTCGGCGTCTATTGCGACTTTATCGAGCCGCCC
The DNA here is from genome assembly GCA_001824635.1 of Planctomycetes bacterium GWF2_50_10. Classification (GTDB taxonomy): domain Bacteria; phylum Planctomycetota; class Phycisphaerae; order Sedimentisphaerales; family GWF2-50-10; genus GWF2-50-10. Next base: position 4,347 of record MHYB01000010.1, on the reverse strand, counting down.
CAGCTTCGTGTAACCAGCGACCCGGAGTACCTCGAAAAAAAGCTCGCGGCAATAGCCGCCTTCCGCTCCCAAAAACAGATCGGCTCTCTCATAGACATCGTCCGCAAAGGCGGCCCCGAAGAATACTTCCGCGCCGTAGAATTCCGGCTCTACCAGCCTCAGCGATATCATGTAAGATTTGAAAGCAAAGACCAGATAACCTTTATTCGGTAACACAAAAATGACTTCTTCTATTCTCTATGCCGGCGATACTTCCCTCAAAACAGCAGCCGCCTATTTGGCCGGCGTACTGCATTCGGCGGATATCTCGTTCGACTATATACCTTCCGCCGAACGCTTCCAAAACAAATTCCTGGCTGAATATAAGCTCATAATTCTAAGCGATTACCCTTCAGTCAATTTCAAACCCGCCCAGCTCGCTTCCATAGCCTCTCTTGTCAAACAAGGCACGGGCCTCCTCATGATCGGCGGATGGGAATCTTTTACCGGCTCTGGCGGAGGTTATAATGATACCATCCTCTGCGAGGTCCTCCCGGTTACCATGCAGCGAAATGACGACCGCGTCAACTCAGCCTGCCCATGCCTCATCGAAAAAGCCTGCGAACACCCAATCCTCGACTCACTCCCCTGGACAGTCTCTACCCCGGCAATAGCCGGCTATAACCGTTTCTCCGCAAAATCTTCCGCCCTGCCACTGCTCTTTGCCCGCCGCTTTAACGTTTCAAGATCCGCTACCGGGTTTGATTTCAAACCCGCCCCAAAAGATCCCCTGCTCGTGGCAGGAACTTACGGTTCTGGCAGAGTTGTAGCCTACGCCGGCGATCTCGCACCTCATTGGGTTGGCGGCTTTGCAGATTGGGGTCAGACTCGCATTAACGTTTGCGCCCCAAATGCCGACCCCGTCGAGATCGGCACCGACTACGCACAGTTCGTAACTCAGCTCGTCAAGTGGACAGCGAATTTAAATAGCTAACAGCACCGGAGTACCCCAATGTCAAAAAAAATGAATGCTGTCGTAGGTCAGTCAGGCGGACCTACCAGCGTTATAAATGCCTCCCTGGCGGGCATAATCCAAACAGCATCTTGCTGTGATGGCATCGACCATGTCCTCGGAATGCGTTTCGGCATCGAAGGCTTTATGGCCGAAAACATCGTCGATCTCGGCAAGGAAACGCCTGCTGCCATCAGCTCACTCAAAACCACTCCATCAAGTGCCCTTGGTTCATGCCGCTACAAACTCAAAGACATCGATTTGCCCCGCGTCTTTGACGTCATTCGTAAAAATGACATCCGCTACATCTTTCTTATCGGCGGAAATGACACCATGGACACCATCGAGCGTATCAGCACTTACGCTCACCAGCACAATTACGACCTCGTCGGCGTAGGCGTACCCAAGACAGTCGACAATGACCTTTTCGGTACCGACCACACCCCCGGCTTCGCCAGTGCCGCCCGCTACATGGCCCTTTCAGTCCTTCAGGCAGGCATACTCGCCCGCGACATGCGAAAAGTGGACCAGTTCGTCGTTTTCCAGACCATTGGCAGAGAAGCCGGCTGGCTTGCGGCAGCTTCAGTGCTCGCCAAATCCGACCCCGACGATGCTCCCCACATACTCGTATTACCCGAACGAAGCTTTGACAAACACAAATTCCTCACCAGGGTAGAGGACGTTTACAAACGCCTGGGCTACGTTTCAGTTATATGCGGCGAAGGATGCAAAAACCACGACGGAACTGCCGTCTCCGCAAGCCAGGTCACTGACAAATTCAACAATATCGAATTCGGCGCCATGGCAGGCACCAGCGTCGCAATGGTATTACACAGGATGATCTCCGATGCTTTTGGTTTCCGCGGCGAGTTCCAGGTTACAGAATCGCTGCCCATGTGCGCAGCTGACCGGGCCTTGGAGCACGATTTTGCGGAAGCATATATGTGCGGCAAAAAGGCCGTCGAACTTGCGATGCAAAACAAAAACGGCGTCATGGTCACACTCGTTCGTGAAAATGGAACCCGCTATTGCTGCACAACCGGAACCATCCCCCTCAAGGAAGTCGCCGTAAAAGCCAAACCCATGCCGGATGAATTCATAACCGCCGACGGATTCGGCGTCGAACAGGCTTTCATCGATTACGCCCTGCCTTTGGTAGGGCCTATACCTCAATACGCAAAATTGAATTATCACCCATTTAAAAAAGAGGTCTAAATGAACACATCACCGCAATACAGCCGTTTCGCCCTCGTTCGCGAAATGATGGAAACTACCGATATCGTTCGCAATTTCAATACCGGCAGGATCGAAGATCCCATTTCTTCGATCCAATCCACTCGCCGCCTTTTCTTTACAGGCGAAGGCTCAAGCAGGATTTTCCCCGCGAAAAATGCAATGTACCACGCTAGAAGCGCAGGCCTGGATATCAGCATGGCCGCCGAAGGTGCAAGGCAGGCAATGGAATATGATCTTGCGGGTTGGACCGTATTTGGCGCATCCAATAGCGGCCAGACTCGTGAAGTTATCGAACTCTTCACTAAGCTAAAAGCCGCCGGCCATAAAGGCCTTTATTCTCTTACCGCAAATGACAATACAAAACTCCAGTCTCTTGCTTCGCAGGGTTTTGTACTCAAGTGCGGCAAAGAAAACGCCGTCGCCGCCACGAAAAGTGTCGTAGAACAAGCCCTTTTCTATCAGGCCCTCATCGCTCAGCTCGCCGCCAAACCCCTCGGCTCACTTTCTAATGCTGCCCAGTCTGTTGAAAACGCTCTAACAATGCCCATAGACCCCGCGATCACAAAAAAGATCGCCTCTGCCTCCACTATTTGCTTTTCTGGTCGCAATGACGGCGTCGCAGAGGAACTCACACTCAAAACAAACGAGATCACCCGCAAGAAAAGCGATTATTTCGAAGGCACTTATGCCGTCCACGGCGTCGAAGAGGTTCTCAATGCCGATGACGTTGTGATCCTCGTAAACCCATTCGAAGCCGAAATGGATAAATTCAAGACCACTCTCGCCGACGGTGTCAAACTCACTGTCGTAGCCATATCGGATAAAGAGACCATCTTCCCGACCATAAAGATAAAACCCGCCGGCCCACTCACAAATCTCGCATACCTCGCC
>MHYB01000010.1:0-1157 GCA_001824635.1 Planctomycetes bacterium GWF2_50_10 | reverse complement strand
AATTCTCCCGGGCTTAAGTTGAAAAAAATAACTTTAAATTTTTCAACTTCAGGCCCGTGTGAAAGAATATTTTCCAACTCTTTAATGTCCAAGATTTCTTCTTCGGCCGCAATCAATTTCTCCGGCCGCTCTTCGACGGGCGCTGGCGGCGGCTCTAGTTTTAAATATTTGAAATAAATCCAAGCGCCGGCCAGAGCGGCGAGGAGGAAAAAAATCAAAATCCCCGCGATGAGCCACGTTCGTTTTGGCGAAGAAGGTTTTTGGGGGGTTTCGTCTCGTTTTTGTTTCAGGCGGCGGGCCAGAAGAGAGATGGCCGAGGTCCCGGGCTTTTGAGACGCGGCCGCGGCATCCGACCGCATCGTCCGGATGGGCGGCAGTTTTTCTTTCAGCGGCTCTGATGCTTGGGGCTCCATGTTGCCGGTTTTGCCGCCTGCTTTTTAGGTTCAAGACTTGCCACCTCTTTGATGGAAAGATTGATGCGCCCCAGCTCGTCGATGCTTTTTATCTTGACTTTAACCCGGTCGCCTATATCCACCACGTCCGTAACGTTTTTCACGTGCCAGGGCGCAAGCTCGGAGATATGCACCAAGCCTTCCTGCTTGGGCGCGAATTCCACCATGGCTCCGAAATCAAAAATTCTGGAAATAGTACCTTCGAAAGTCTCCCCCACTTGGTATTCGTGCGTGACTTCTTTTATTTTTTCCAAAGCTTTTTCCGAAGCTTCCTTGGAACCGGTGACGAAGACGGTGCCGTCCTGTTCCACGTCTATCGTGGCCCCGGTCTCGGCGATGATGGCGTTAATCATTTTTCCGCCCGGGCCGATGAGCTCGCGGATTTTCTCCGGATTTATTTTAAGCGTCAAGATTCGCGGAGCGTATTGGGAGAGCTCGGCGCGAGGCGCGGGTAGGGCCGAGAGCATAACGGCCAAGATTTTCTCGCGGGCGGCTTTGGCGTCGGCGAGAGTTTGGCGCAAAATTTCAAGCGTTACTCCCAAAACTTTTACGTCCATCTGAATCGCGCTAACGCCCTGGGAGGTTCCGGCGGATTTAAAGTCCATATCGCCGTAATGGTCCTCCGGACCTTGGATATCGGTCAGCACTTTAAATTTCGGATTTCGGATTTCGGATTTCGGATTTTCCATGACCAGTCCCATGGCG
>MHYB01000009.1 GCA_001824635.1 Planctomycetes bacterium GWF2_50_10 | reverse complement strand
TGGCTGCCGGCGTTCTCTGCATCTACGTGGTGCTGGTGCTTCTCTTCCACGATTTCCTCCAGCCGGTCACGATTTTGGCCGCCTTGCCCCTTTCCCTGGGGGGCGCCCTGCTGGCGCTGGTCGTAACCCGCAACGACTTTTCCATGCCGACGGTAATTGGCCTGCTCATGCTGATGGGGGTGGTCACCAAGAACTCCATCCTGCTGGTGGAATACGCGATCATGGCGAGACGCGAGCATGGCATGTCCCGCTTCGATGCACTGATCGATGCCTGCCACAAGCGCTCCCGCCCCATATTCATGACCACGATTGCCATGGGAGCCGGCATGCTGCCGATCGCGCTGGGTCTGGGGGCTGACCCGAGTTTCCGCCAACCAATGGCTATCATCGTCATCGGGGGGTTAGTGACATCGACACTGTTGAGCTTGCTCGTAATCCCGGTCCTTTACACCTATGTCGATGACCTCATGCAGTTTTTCCGCCGCCGCATGCTGCCTGTTCCGGACAAAGGTGGTGAGCCCTCCACGGCAATTCCGTCATCTGCGATAACAGATCAATAGTGAGTTCCAAGGACATCCATACTTAAAACAAAAGGCGGCCAATCGGCCGCCTTTAACAAACACAAGAGTACTTAAATATCAGCAAGTTACCACTCTCAAGCCCTTTGGTTTTTACCTTGATTTATTAGCAATCTGATTTGCACACTGAAGCACCTATCACAAGCATATTTTAAAGTATGTAAAACACCTACCAGTATTTCCAAGGCATTATTTCTTTTTTCATTTTCTTCTCGCGATAACGTCTCAAGGCACCAGCGGCGGAGCGTCAGCGGAGACCGCTGTTGCCGCTTGTTGGGCTTTACCACTTGAGAAGCCATGTGCTATTTGGTCGCACCGGATTTATGCCGGCGATGGCGTTCTTTTGTAGAATCGGAAGTATGTAGTTAATGCATCGCACCCCATAGTTTTCCTCTCTGGCAGTGCAGCACAATGGACCGGCAGTTGTTTTATCGTTCGATGACCTAATTTCGCATGGAGAATCCATGTCATGTTGATGCGATCTTAAATAGTGGATTGTTGCTTCGATGGCTGATTTAGAGACCGAAACGGCTTGAGGAGATATTTTTAGTCGCTCATGGCTCTTTTGTTCGATTGAAAAATCTTTCCCTTTATAAAGGTCAGGAGTTCTATACCGTTGACCAACCGTGATACTGCGCCAGACGGCGTCCGTTGTCTTAATGCAGAAATCGCACATGGTTCTCTCCTCCTTGCATCATTCAGAGTTCTGGAACGCATTAATTATTCCTTGTTTCGGAAATACTTTCGACATTCCCTCTTCAGTTTTGAGATGTTCACTAATAAAACTTTGCAAGCCATCAAAAGTGACAATTTCAACGTGAGATAACCACATCCGTGCCGACGCTAGTTTTGTTCCCATTTCATAGTCCCTATCGATAAAACAGGAACATCGATCAGTTGCTTTGGGTTCGCTGGTACGATTACCTTCTTCGTCGTACGTGACCATCCAGAGACGACCATTAGGCACAACAACGAAGGGGAATACTGCAGAAAGATAATCTTCCTTTTCCTCGTCGCCGTCCCAGTAAACACGGCGGACAAGCTCATTTACCGAGCTAAGACATTGACCCCATTTTTCATATAACTCTGAATCGTTGGCAGATATTGTACCGTCCACTGCACGTCCAACTTGGACGGTACTTTTACCAACTGGGTCGCCTGTCTTATAAAGACTGTAATTGCCGTGGATGCTGATAGTTTTCGCACGAGACTTGTGAATAGCCAAGGTCATCGGAGAATTTGATTTCTGGTCACTAACGAGAGCAATTTGGAAATAGCTCTCTTTTTCGTGCCGGGGAATACATGAGATTAGAATTGGGAAATTTTCGCGGATATTCTTGCATTCAATGGCCATGCGAACGCGAAATCGCTGTAAGGTTTTAATTGCACGAATGTCAAATTCTCGGGATTTGTTGGTCACGGGATCTTCATAGTGGCCACCATGCTCACATTCAATGTCATTCTCTCGGAGCATCTTTAGCACTGAGAGTTCAAAGCTGAAATCTGAATACGTCCCTAAATACTCCAATAAATCAGTCGCTAATATTGGATCCGTCTTTAGCTTAGCCATTGAATGTCCTCATGTTTTGCCCAACGGTGCTGCGGTTGAACCGCGACCGCAGGGAGGCGTGTTCGAACCGCGTGTTATACTTTAGCCTTTCACGTCCTTTATCAGCCTACTCAACTGCTCTAATCCATCAAACGTGCTTGGCACTTTATCATCGCTGGGTGCCAGTCCACTAAATACGAGAGCTTCAAATTTTTCAAATCCGCTTTCTACTTCTTTATTATCTTTTCTGAATTTAACGTAGTTCTCAATGAATTGGCACACTGAGTTCCTCAATTGTAGCTGCATTATCTGAGATCTTGAATTGGTGTAGGAATGTAATGCTATTCTAAAGAAGTAGAGCAGTAACAACTCTACTGCTAATAAAGGAAGTGCAAATATCACGTAATGCTTTAAATTATTTGACTCAATCTGCTTACGAATGGATTCAATATTAGTTATTATTTCTTTTGATATCTTTGACTGCTGCTTGTCTTGCTTGTCAGATAGCTTTTTAATAGCTACAACCTGTTCATATAATTGCTTAAGCTGGCTCTGCCCGTAGTTTAGTTTGTCAACTCTAGATAATGATAATAGCGGTATGATGAAAAGAGCCATTCCAATAACTACCATCATTGCCAGTGATTGCCACAAGTATAATCTTTTGCTTTTGTAGAATTGGTTGAATGCAGCAGACAGCCCGAGAAAGTTAAAAGTCACCTTTTGCCTGGATAACTCATCAGCTAACTTGCTAATTTCTATCTTCGATTGGGCAAGACCAGAAAGGAGTGTATTCATGCCGTCTACTTTAGTTTCTACGTCTGCTAGTTTTGTAGAAACGCCATCCTTTTTCTCATTCATTATTTCGCTGTAAATCAACAGTGGTAACTTTGCTGTAAAATACAATCCCAAATACTTTTCTCCGTCTGTCCGATCTTCTGAATAGAAAAAATAGTTAAGGATTTCGATACCAGCCTTGCCTGTGTTTGTTTCTTCACGGAGCAGAACTTCCTGAGCAACTTGTCCTAAAAAGTTCATTAGTGTATCTAGGTCAGTTTCTAAGTTTTCTTTGGTTCTTTCTGCTGTTGTTTTAATTATTGCCTCAACTTGCCCGCCCAGATTATTGATTGCAATTCGAGCATTGTCTCCCACCTTTTTTTCAATAAGTTCAGTCAGGTAGTCACTTATCAACTTTGCTTTTTTCTTGTATGGGCCTTTCAGGAATTCTGAATTCTGAGAATCCCCAAGATATTTCTCCAGTACCTTTGTAAAAGTCTTAATTTCGTTGGCGTAGGTGCTGAAAAAATTGGCCATGATATCTCCATTCGGATTTTATGAATTGATGTGTATAACAAGTTAAGAGTTTATGCGGTGCGCAGCGCAGCGGAACCGCCGCATAAAGTCAAGTTGAACTTTACCGCCTTCGATCTTGTATCCACTTTGGATTTTTATCGGGAATTTTGCCTGTTGCTGTGCGGATAGTACCCGCAGAATGAGACTGTTTCAATGGTATTCTTGAAAGAATATTTTGTGCCTGATCTTTCTTTTGACGCTGATTTCAGTTTCAGCTGAAGGTGTTTTCCATCTTTTCCGCTAACGGATAGCAATTTTTGGTGCTGCGGACACATTGATAGCGTAAACGCTGCAATGTTCTGAATTGAGCGTGTCATTACCTCCCCCAGCCTGTTTGTAGTACTACTGTCCCACCCGGCGGACTCCTCGCCCGGCGCGGCAGCACCTCGATTACCACCATCATACCCTTCCCGCAGCAGGGGCAGATGCGGCCTGTGGCCGTAACCGGCTCTGCCGGTTGCTCTTTACGCTGTCTGGTTGCCAGTAGCTGTTGTACCTCTCTCAGCTGTTTTCGGTTTGCCGAACTCCACAGACCAAAGTAACGCACCTTGTGGAATCCTTCCGGAAGCACGTGCTGGAGGTATCGCCGCAGAAACTCCTCCGCGGCTAGCGTCATCTTTTTCCAGCGCCGGGTTTCCGATTCCTGATAGCGGAAAGTAACCATACCGTTTTCCAGAGTGAGGATGCGGCTGTTGGCAATAGCGATGCGGTGTACGTAGCGCCCGAGATAATCAAGAACCTTCTTCGGGTTTTTAATGGGAGGTTTGATCTTGACCACCCAGTCGGTCTGCCACAACTCCTGTGGAAAGGATTCTTCAGGAAATGCCTTCTTCACCCTGGCCATGAACTTTCCCCGAAAGAGTTTCGATAGGGCCTTGGCGCAGACCAGGTACTTCGTCTTTCTCGTCCGCCGCCAATGGCCGTCAGTGTCCACTCCACCGGCGGCTACCAGCATATGTACGTGAGGATGGTGCTCCAGGATGCGCGTCCAGGTATGCAGAACAGCCAGGACGGCAAGCTTGCCGCCGACGTATTTTGAATCAAGGCCGAGCTTGATGAGTGACTCGGCTGCTGTGCTCATCAGCAAAGTGTAAAGCTCGTCCTTGTTACTGCGCGCCATGCGCCGTAACTCTTGTGGGATGGTAATGGTTACGTGGAAGTAAGGAACGGCAAGGAGTTCCGTGCGCCGTTTGGCAAGCCATCTGCTGGTGTCGGCGCCGTGGCATTTGGGGCAGTTGCGATTCTTGCAGGAGTGATAGGAGTAACGCTGGTGGTTGCAGTCGCTGTCGTCACAGCACTCCAAATGACCTCCCATCGCCTCGGTGCGGCACGAAACGATTGCTTCAATCGCCTTTTTGTGGCCTGCCGGCATTCGGTCGCCGAACTTCGCCAGATACTCGTTCCCGTGGCTTCGGACGATATCCGCCAATTCGACCATGGCTTCAAAGATCGGACATGAGTTCGTTCAGGCTCTTGTCAAGGCGTTCGGATATCTTGCTGGTCAGATGGAGGTAAATCTTGGTGGTGGAGAAGTCGGCGTGCCCGAGGATTTTCTGGAGGGTGGTGATGTCTTCGCCGTTTTCCAGCAGGTGGGTGGCGTATGAATGACGCAGGGTGTGCGGGGTGGCGCTCTTCTTGATGCCGGTTTCGTGTAAGGCCTGCTTGAAGGCGTCCTGCAGAATCTCGGTGCCGATGTGCCACTGCTTCTGGGGAAACAGCCAGGTGCCGCCGTTACCAAAGTTCTTGTAGTGGTTACGCAGCAACTTGAGTACATGATCAGGAAGAGGGACGGCACTATCTTTCCCTCCTTTGCCGCAGCGCACCCAGAGTTGGTGGCGGTCACCGTCGATGTCCTTTATGGTCAGCCGCACCGCCTCGGAGATTCGCAGCCCACAGGCGTACATGGTAGTGAGCGCCATGCGGAGAACCGGATGCTTTATCCGCTTGAGAACTGTTCGCACCTCCTCCCGCGACAGAACTACCGGCAGCTTTTTCGAGCGCCGTGGCCGCACCAGGTCAAATACCGGCCATAATCTGCCAAGGGTTTTCTCAAAGAAGAACTTGATGCCGCACAGATAAATGGTAACGGTGCTTTTGGCAGCTTTGCGGCTGTTGATCAGATACAGGAAAAATTGGCGTACTTCCTCTTCGGACAACTGGTCTGGCGAACGCATGTAATGCTTGGCCAGCTTTCGCACTGCATCAAGGTAACTCCTCTGTGTCTTCGGCGGATAAAGGATCCGTTTGCATCACCCACCAGTTTTCCCCTGTCCGTCGATTGTGGTTTGCATCACTTATCTGATATACTGCCCCCTCCATGAAACCATCCCTCAAGTACTGGCTATTCATCCTCGGCATCGCCTGCGCCATCTTCGGCGTGATCCTCGCCAGCGTGTCCGGCTCGTGGTTCAGCCTGGAACCCAATGAACAGGCGTATCTGGCGGGTCTGGCGGACCGGATCCTGCCGTTCCCGCTCCTGGGCGCCCTTACCCTGTTCCTGGTCATCGGCGGCATGGTCAGCCTGTTGTTCCGCTACTACATCATCCCGATCATGCGGATGGCGGAATCGACTCAGCTGATCTCCCTCTCCAACCCCGACCACCGGGTTCCCACTATCGGGGCGCGGGAAGTCGCCCACCTGGCCGAAATCATCAACGCCTCGGCGGACGCCTACCAGAAACTGCAGCAGGAGGTCGACGCCGCAGCCTACGAGGCCCGGGCGGACCTGCTGGAAGAGCGTAACCGCTTTGCCGCGCTGATGTCGGAGCTGCCGGCCGGTGTGCTGGTCTGCAATATCCATGGCCAGATCCTCCTCTACAACCGGCAGGCCCAGACAATGCTGCAGGCGTCGACCCACGAGAAGTTCACCGGGCTGGCCGGGCAAAATGAGGGGTGGATCGGCCTGGGGCGGTCACTGTTTGGCGTGATCCCGCGGGAGCAGATGGCCGCCGGAATCGAGCGGCTGCAGAAGGCGGTGGCAGCCGGGCTGCCCGACCTGATAACCCGGTTCTCGGTGGAGCATGGTGAGGGGTGTCACCTGAACATCTCCATGGCGCCGGTGTTCAGCTTCCATTGCGGCCAGCACGACGAGTGCGTCCTGTGCGACCGCCGCAACATGTCGGGACTGGTCCTTACCCTCGACGCCACCACCGCGCCACAGGTTGCGGCTGCTGACGACCCTACCCGACTGCCGGACCTGACAGGGGTGGTGGCGGTGCCCCCCGCCGGCCAGCCGCCGGTTCGGGAATCCAGGCCGACCTTCTACGAGTTCGACCTGTTCCACCACCAACCCCTGGGGGAGATGGGGGAACAGCCGCTGCGCCGACTGACCTGCGTGGCCTTCGATACGGAAACCACCGGCCTCGACCCGGCGGCGGGAGACGAGATCGTCCAGCTCGGGGCGGTGCGGATAGTCAACGGCAAGCTGATCCGGGAGGAGATGATCGACCAGCTGATCGATCCGCAGCGGCCGATTTCGGAGGCATCCTCGGCGATCCACGGAATCACTGAACGGATGGTAGCCGGCAAGCCGACCATCGACCAGGTGCTCCCCCACTTCCACCACTTCGTGGAGGGGTCCGTAATGGTGGCCCATAACGCGGCTTTCGACATGCGCTGCCTGCAGCTGAAGGAGTCACGGACCGGGGTGAGATTCGATAACCCGGTGCTGGATACGCTGCTGCTCTCTTCCATTCTCCACCCCAACCAGGAGTCCCACTCCCTGGATGAGATCGCCGCCCGGCTGAACCTGACCAATATCGGTCGCCATACCGCGCTGGGGGATGCCATCGTGACCGCGGAGGTGCTGCTGAAGATGATTCCCCTGCTGGAAGCGAGGGGGATAGTTACCCTGAACGATGCCCTGAAGGCATCGGCCCGCTCTCCATACGCCACCCTCAGCTACTAGGAACCAAAAGCGGTGAAATATGGACCGTTCAGACGAATTTGCAGTGAATAACTCCGCTACGCTTCTTCGAACATTCTTTCGATGTCAGTTTCAAAGTCTTCGACCAGTTTGCGCAAGGTAGAAAAGGTGTAGGACTCTTCACTGTCGTCAATATGCCGATGATCCCCTTTGCCGCGCTCGTTGTCGTAGCGGACTATGCGCGTCCATCGGGTTGGCCGTAGCCCAGTATGAATATGGCATCCTTCTTTTAAACTCAAAAGGGGCTAACTCGAAAGTCAGCCCCTTTTAATTTTTCTAATGTTTATAGG
>MHYB01000008.1:10594-11623 GCA_001824635.1 Planctomycetes bacterium GWF2_50_10 | reverse complement strand
TGCCTATTGTGAACACTGTGATCTACTCTATCGCCGTGTTCTCGAGCCACTTGGCTTTGAATATATTATTGATTTAAGTGATTGTGATAAGGCAGCATGCAAACTTATTGTGCGCCCTCGTGTGAGAAAATAAATGAATGTAAATGAATTATTGAGTCTCAAAGGCAAAGTAATACTTATCACCGGCGGCACGGGTTTGTATGGCAGGCCCATGTTCGAGGCTCTCGCCGAAGCAGGGGGGAAAGTTATCACAGCATCCCGTTCGCTCGAATCGGCAAAACAAGTTTTTCCTGAACTGCAAAATGCTGGTTTGGATGTCCATGCGATGCAGGTTGATCAAGCCGATCACGACTCGGTGTTGAAGCTCAAAAATGATATTGTAAAGCAATTCGGCGGGCTAGATGTATTTGTAAATAATGCGGTTGCCCGGCCCATGCGGAAATATGCCGATCCGCTCGAGGCTTTTACTGAATCAATGAGAATCAATGCCACCGGTATGTTTGATATCACCAGGGAAATGGCCGATGTGATCGCCCAGAGCGGCGGCGGGACGATAATAAACATAGCCTCGATGCAGGGCATGTTCGGGGCCGATTTCAGCCTGTATGAAGGCACGGAGATGGATTCACCGCCGGATTATCATTTCCATAAAGGCGGCATGATCACATTGACGAAATACCTTGCCCGCAAACTGGCACCGAAAAAGGTACGAGTCAACTGTATTAGCCCCGGAGGCTTATACGGCGGCCAGCCTGAAACATTTATTCAAAAGTACGCAAAGAAAGTGCCAGCTGGCAGAATGGCTGGCCCGGATGATATTAAAGGTGTTGTTGTATTCCTTGCCTCTGATGCCAGCGCCTATATTAATGGTGAAAACATACTTATGGATGGCGGCATGCATGCGTAATTCCCGATAGGACTTGAACCTGCGACATCTTCCAGGAGCAAGTTATGTCATCAAGGCAACAGGATATTGCTCTGGTTCAGTTATTACATCGGCCTCACCGACTTTTTCTTCATTGGCAGGTG
>MHYB01000008.1:0-10561 GCA_001824635.1 Planctomycetes bacterium GWF2_50_10 | reverse complement strand
CGGGCGGCCAGCCATGCCGTGTGGTTCCATCCTTCGTCGCCACCCTTAAAAAATAATGTCTGGGCAGATATGCGAATCATGAAATAATGCGGCGGTCCTTTTACATCAGTGTAGTTTGCGCCGATTGCCACTACATCGACCTGGCCATAATACCAGCCAGCGGCAACACATAGTCTGCCGGGATTAAGGTCGCCGGGATTAAATATGGTTACATAATCCGGTGACGCATTATCATATGGGACCACCTTATCGCCCACGGCCAGATGCGTGCTTGGAGCGACGCACCAGATTCGGGTGCATTCGGTATTGACGCCGTTGATGGTAACAAAGGACTGCTCGGTCTCGCCTTCGGTGCAATGAACCGTATTAACCAGAATCGCTTGGTTCCAGAATAGCTGCGGACTAGAATATCAATCCTCCGCTCTGTTTGCCAATCGGTTGTTGGAGCACCGGTTGCCGCCTCGCCCACCATGCGGTAATGACCGGATTTGACCCGTCGCGGTCCTCCACTTGGCAAGTCTCACCAGTCATACGCATTTCAAAATGAGCGCCATATTCGATACGCGTAATATCGAATTTGTGGTATCCGCCAGTATCTTCTGGAAATAGGCCATAAGGACGCATACCCCATACGTAAGGGTCCGGCCACTTTTATGATTTAGGAAACTAAATTTGCTGCTTCAGTACTAAAGCCAAGGGACTGCCGCCCGGCATGAGTCCGGCCCACCCGAGGGGAGCAAAATCACCACGTCTGCTGCGTGTTCGACGGCATCATAAATTCGCCACCGTAATTGACCACCACAGAATTTGTACCACGCAGAATCGCACCATCGCTGCCTGCCAGGTTGACTACAGCAACAGGGTGAATATAAGATTTTTCTGCTGCACCTGAACCAATCTGCTTGGGAGTGCTGCCAGCCGCCAGAATCGAACCACCATAGCAATAGAATTGTTTTAACTGCGGTGTGCCGTTAAATACTGGCCTCCAGTTCAATTGTGCACTGCCGTAAATCCTGGCCAGATTGATATTCGGACTAATGGTCGGATATACACCGACTCCGGAACCTTGAATAATTACCGCCTGGTCGTGAAGCTCAAGATTACCAATGGGCTATCAGTTGTGATTTGTCCGCCATCGCCGTATATGTCCATTGGTGCGTTTGCAGTTTTGACCTCGACGCAGTCAATTCCAATCACAGCTAGTCCCGCCAGCATGCGTATTTTGCGAACGTCTGTGCTGTTTGCAATTTGGAGTGTACCGGCTTTGACCACTACCTCGGTCCATTTCGATGCGTATGTTGCGCCATTTACATTGCTGGAAATATTCAGAACGCCGGTGGTATTACTTACAATGCAAATTCCAACTTCGTTATTCGAGGTGGAATTTGGACCACAGCATTTGATATTCCAAACGCCTGGACCTTCAAAAATTATTTCGCTGGCTGAAATTTCTAAAGGACTACCTGTATCACCGCCGTTTGCATCGAATCCAGATTTAATATGCAAAAGAGCAAGATTGACCGCCCCCTGATTTAATCCGGAAGTAAGCGCACGGATTGTTCCAGCGCTGTCGCCGCGACCATCAAATATAACCGTATCTGTCGAAACAGGCACGCCATTATTCCAGTTGCTTGCATTAGTCCAGTTACCGTCGCCGGCAGCTCCGGTCCAATATGTTGTTTTTGCCATTTGCAAATACTCCTTATTTCATTGTTAATTCACGCGGGTCAACCACGATTAAAACATCATAACCACCAAAACTGATTACACCCATACACAAACAGTTTGCCGATGCTTCTAAGTTTTCCATATCTGGCGCATAGAACTGGAAGTTCACATCCGGCATGATGGCCACCGCAGTAGTATTATCAGAATACGGCACAAGCGGAACAGTTATGTAGCCTTCAGTGGGTATCCAATTTTCATTTGGCTTTTGCGATAGCGACAGATCGCCGCCCCGAACTGTCAATGTAGGAATGCAAATTGTTCTTCCAGCCGCAGTGCCATCGGGATTGAGATTGTAGGGTTGGACCGGCCACATCTGAATATATGTGTACCAGCGGCCAGTATATTCCTCTCCATAGAGCGCAACTTTGAGTTTGATTTGACGCTGGCCATAACGAGCAATCAGGTCATCGCTTGCAACTGCACGAACTTTAATGCCGTAAAGTTCGCACCATCTACTCCAACCGCCCATCCCGCCCCCGTCAGGCGTCCAGGGATACTCACCTGTATCGGGATTATAAATACGGTAAATGAATCCCCTAAAACCTATACCCGGCCCCCAATCAGACATTCCAAAGCAGTATGGGTCGACGCTGCCCCAGTAGCCGCCGGGCATCACAGTGAAAATTCCGTCGTTGTATGGGTCAACATCGCTGTAATTCCAACCGGGTGCTTCTATCCATTCCCCCGGGCCTGCAAACGCGCCTGCCGCTCCACCAAAACTTGTCATCAATGGGTTTTCATGCGTGTCCGGTGACCAGCCAATGCTTTTTACACTGGCAGCGATGTTTTCACTGCGGTATTTCAGATGTTCCATCGCCGCTTTCATATCGTTTAAAATGCCCGCGACAAGCTCGGGATGATAATAATCCTGCCAGGCTCTGTAATTGCCTGTATGCCGCTCGACCATTTTGGCTCGCATTTCGTCGTTTGCAGGCTTGTTCCACCGGTCGTGCAAGTCCTGGATTAACTTCTCAACATCCGCAATTTTGTTCCAGCTTGTAACAGGCTCAGGAGGCCATCCCAATTCCTGCGGCCACATAAGCGAAACGCCGCCAGAGAGAAACGTTTTGTATATAGATGCATTGCTCCGCATATCGCATACAACATTGCCGTTTTCAACAGGCATATAAATTGCTACCATATCTGCACCGGCAAGCTCGGCTCCGGCATTGGTTGGCGACTTGTTGATGGCCTCAACAAGGTTGTAACAGGCTGTCTCAATGTCTCCGCCCATGTAATCCCAGCCAATCGGAACGATGGCGTATGTCGGATGTATTTCAAGCTCAGCCCATATATTCCCGCTGAATTTATACACATAATCACCGACCTTGATTTGCGCACCATCGGCAGGAAGTGCCGAAAAACGCAAATAGACGATCCGACGTGTCTGGCCAATCACAGCCGGATATTCAATGGAATACTTCCACGTTCTGCGCCAGCATGCAACTGGTTCTCGCGTCCATCCGGGCTCAGTCGGTCCCCATCCGCCATTAACCTGCGGAGGATAACTCAAATCTAAATACCAGTCATATCTGCCGACCAGGTGCAGGATTTCTTCAAACGCACTTCGATTGAATGGAATATTGCCTTTATGATTTTCGTCCTGGCCCTTGTAATGGCCGGATGGGTCTGGTCCGTAACCGAGCCTATGGCCGCAATACGAGGAACCGGATGTTGCGCCAGCCGGTGGTCCGGTCCAGTATCCGCCCCAACTATCAACAGCAAGTTCAACCTGTGCCTGATATGCCTTAGCGACTTTGGGATTGTAATACTTCTGGCTGTCGAGCCCGTTATCGGGCTGATTTTCATTGGCCATGTAATATGAATAGTACCAAGGAGTCGGAGTGCCTCCCTGGTTAAGCGGATGCGGAAAAATTGCTCCGGTCACGCCGGTAATGTGTTCGTAAGCGAACTCGACCGGACTATTATGCTTGATCGGAACCTGCGCCTGATTGTAATTTATCATTGACCAATTCGCAGGATTCTGGCTTTTATCGCTGACATGCGTGCGTAAGCATCGCTTGTATATGCCCGGCAAAAACTCGGCAGTGTCGCCTTCCCAAAATAATTTGGGGTATGACCATTTTAATGGTCCTCGAACCTGCTTGTCAGGCTTGACCTGAATCGGCAGGTAATCCGAAGCTGGCACAAGCGAGCGATTGGCCCGACCATCTCCGACGCAGCTGTATCTGCCACTATTGACATCGTAATGTGAATAGAACCGCTCGTCAACGCCGAGCTGCCAGCCGCCATTATCTTTGGCAGGAACTGAATTGCGACCCACCCAATGGCCTGGTGTGTCCTGGTAAGCAGGATGGTTTGTTGCCGAAACCCAAACCTCGCCATTGTACCAGACCACATCACCGACCATGTAGCCGTACCAAAACTCATTATAGTCAATCGAAACTTTCTGGCAAAAAGTCCGAGACCATGTGTTTTCAGTTGGCGGAGTCCAATTCTTGCCGCTTCCATATACAAGCCAGATGTGGCGTGCGGCCCAGACATACTTACGAACGTCTTCGAAATGCTCTGCCTGGATTTCGTCACCGCTTTTAACAGGCCATTTTGCCGATGGTGACCAAGTCATCTGTACATCGCCGCCCCTCTATTGCCCAGCCAACCAAGCGAGCCAGGAACCATCATTTTGCTTTTTGTGTAACCGCCCTGAATGAATGTATCCAGGAAATAAAATTTGTTATCGTGATATTCGACCGGCCTCAGTTCACCAGCCTGGAATTGAGGCATGCATGTTGAAAGGCATCCGACATTTCCTTTTCCGTATGCCTTGGTGACCTCTAAACGCTTCCAGTAATTGGGCTGAATATCCGGTTTTAGAGCATAATTGGAGGTGTGGTTGATCAGGCACTGGTATTCATAATTTTCAAGCCGGACAGTACTGGCGCTGGCAGGAGGAACTGCGCCCGGGTCCGCCTTAGGTAAACAATGCCAGACCGCCATTGGTCTGCCCATGCGCCAATCTTAACTTCATAGGGGAGCATCGAGATACACGGGTTTGGGCAGACGTTTGCGACGGAGGCAAATGCGGATGATGGTTGTCTTTCGACAGGCAAGCGCAATCATTTTCCTTTTACTATAACGAAGGTTATCGACAAATCATCGCCTAAGCTGCTGGCGGCGTGGAGTCGTCATGATAAGCTGACGGTGACGCTGCGGCTGTACAAGGTGGATGCAAGCGGGTCAGAAATTAATTACTACACATACTTTCTGAGGGACGTTTATATCAAGTCGATAAGTGAAGAAATGCCCCTGATGCTTGATACAGCAAACGAAAACTACTACCACATGGAGAGGATAAGTTTCACGTACGGCAGGTACAGCGAGGAATTTGAGGAAACCGGAGCCCAAGGGAGCGATGAGTGGACGTCAAGCTGCCCGCAGAACGTGCTGAGCGACCTGAATTTCGACGGGACGGTGAACCTGAAGGATTATGCGATCATGGCGGATGAATGGCTGAGGTGATTTTTTAAAGCAAACTGGCCGGAGGATTTGAAATGAATAGAATACAAAGAGCGGCAATATTTTTGATAACAGTCTTGGTTTCGGATGCTTGTTTTTCCGGGTTGACCCCGAACATGTGGGTAACAGGGCCGGAGGGGTTAATACCGGGCGGCAGTGAAAGGGGGGGGCGTGCGGGCAGCTGTGATGTTTATTCGTACAGGCATACTGTGGTATCGGAAGAAGATGAAAAAACCTGCATAGCCAATGAGGAAATACGCCATTTTCCTTTTACAATCGTTAAGCCGATAGACAAGGCATCGCCGTTGCTGTTTAATGCATGGCGGGATAGGGACAGGCTTGGGGTGATGATTAAGTTTTACTACATTAACCCTGCGACGCGCATGGAAGAGCATTATTACACGGTAGAGCTGCTGAACGCGGTGATTTCGGATATTCGAAGAGAGATGCCACTGCGGGTTGTTTCGCAAAACTCATATTATCCGAGTATGGAGAGGATAAGCTTCACGTATGAAAATATCGAGCATATATGGGAACCCGACGAAATCGCATGGGAAGGGAGATGGCAGGCGAGCTGTGAGAAGAACGATCAATATTATGATTTCAATTTTGACGGAGGTGTGGATTTCAGGGATTTCGAGATAATGGCGGATTACTGGGTGAACGGGACGCCGGATAGAAGATAAGATAAATCGAATACTATTTTGAAGAGTACGGCCCGGATGAACCGAGCCGTGCTTGCCTTCGCTTAAAATCCGCCAGCGTTAATCCTGCCGTAATCCCAATAGGACTTGAACCTGCAACCCCTTGATGAATGGGCAAGGTACAAATCCTTCGTAAAGGCTAAGTCAGGCATATAACTAGCTGATAGGTGTTATGTTCGGCACTGCTATTTGAGCCAATTATCGATAAGGCTTATGAAATCTGACATGTTAACCTGGCCACTGCAATCGGCGTCACCGCCATCGCACCACAATGGCGATGCGCAGTCGGTATTTAGCCAATGTGCTGCCATTTTTGCGAAGAGTTCAAAGCTAATTGGTTTTTGCACGATGATGCCATATTTTTCGCTGAGGTAACGTCGGATTTCGTAGCGTTGAGCCATGGTCAGGGCTTTGTTGTATACCATGATCTCACCGACGTCACCCTGGAAAGTGTTTCCCCATCCGTCATTTCCGACGTATAGGGTCAATGCCACGGCGGTGTTGAGAGTAGTGTTTCCATACTGAACGCCCAGATCTGTGCCGTCAATAATGCACTGAAAAACCGGGTTGTCACGCACAAATTCGATAACATGCCAATTGTCATCCCAATTCGCAGGAGGTGCCCAGTTGCCCTGGGCCGTATACACATAGCCATGCTGAAGAGCTATGGTATTCTCCCACGGAGTATGCAGCAGAAATCGTTCAGAGCCGTTGCATATCGAGAAGATGGTATTGCGTCCTTCATTGCCTGCCTGCGAAGCCGCTTCCTTGCACACGATGAAGGCGGTCGCCTCATCTGAGGCTGTTATACTTGAAAGACTGACATTATCTCGCTGATAAAAATCGTCGCCGTCGAAACGCAATGCGGGTTGATCGTTGATAGCGTCTGAAATGTATTTGGGGTATTGCGAGGGATTGGAATTGGTCATGTCAAAATGATTGCCGGAACTATCGTTCCATTTTCCTACCGGGTTACCGTCGCCATATCCTTCGCCGCTCTGGGCTTTGAGCCAGAACGTCATATTCAGCCTTGCAAGCGAAGTATCGTCGGTCAGCGATTGAGATGGTTGTTGATAAAGATATTGGATCTGTTCATCCGTGAGTGTGTTACTGTACACCTGAACTTCATCTATCATGCCGTTAAAATTAACGAGCGTATCGGTTCCGCCTATTCTGAAAGGGGCCGGATAACTGGTATTAATCGGGCACTGTTTGCTCTGTTCTGTGGGAGAACCGTCGACGTATATATCTACAACGCCGCCATGATGATACACAACTGCAATCTGATGCCACTTTCCGTCGTTGATCACAGTTGTCGAAGATGCCTGCTGGCCCAATCCGCCGGCAGTATAAAACCATGCCCTGTCATATGCGCCTATGCCATTGCCCTGCATGTTGAGGCCCACAAAGTAACCCTGTCCGCAGCAACTGTAGTGCTTGCATAGAGGATAATAAGCGGTCGTGTCCCCGGAATTCAATTTTACCCAAAGCAATATTGAAAAATCCTGATCTCCGAATGCGCAAATATTGCCCATATCGACGCATCCCCCCGGAGTTATCTGCAAAGCATTGCCTGATATTCCGCCTGATACGAACTGCACTGTACTCTGCAGTGCGCCATTGGCACCATTTACTGACCCGACAGCAACCGTCGCGCCAGGGGATTCGTCGAAATGCCACTGTGCAATTGGACCAGCTACACTGACAGAGTATGCAAAAGCCAGAACTGTTAATAACGAAAGATATCTCATAAACCCATTCCTGTTCCAGATTTGAAAAGACGGAATGTAATTTGAACACTCCTCCTAAGCAAAATTATACCAAATTTAAGGTAGTAATACAACTGAATATGCGTAATTACATGATCTAGCAGGTCTGGTTTTTATCAGGCAGCCCTGTGATAGAACTTTCATAATCCGCCAAGCCGTTCGGTGTGGTCAGGGCCGGCTTCTGTCTTGGAGCAAAGCCAAAATCATGCTATTGCGGAGGCATGGGGCAGTGACGAGATCGATACGATTGCCACTTCCGATACCGGTTATGAATTTGGGCGGACAGGGAAAGTAGAGGGTGGAGGGAAGAAGTATGTATACAAAAAATGGTAATCTTTGCTGTTATTATTGATGCATTTCGCAGTGATTTTCGTAGCTATTGCGTTGGCTTTTGCAAATGGCCTCTAGCAGTATCGAAACGACACATAAATTAGCAAAATGGCTCAAGTCGCTTAACGGACCCTAATCGTGGTCGGAATTTTTGGTTCAGCCCGTCAGAACTTGAACCGTGCGACCTTTGATGAATAGTCCTAATTATAACAACTGTCACGTGCAGGTAATTTAGATGGATTATGGCTTATTATTCTAAATGGTTCATACACAAACAAGCAGCTAAGAGTATTAGCATGGAAAAATAAGGCAAATGCCAAAAGCGGAAGTTTTGGCTGTGTTGTAGAATACTTTCGAGAGCTTGAGGCCGTTGACCTGAGCAGCAATTTGTTCATGCTAGGCTTTTAGGCATTTAAAATGTGCCATGGAAGTCCAGCTAGTGAAACTTGATGCTGAGGCTCAACGGCCAAAGTTTAACTGAGATGATAAACCGATTTAGTCCAAAGACCATGCTTTAAATAAGACGATCTTTGTCGATTTGGCTCCCAATACAAATCTGATTTGATTCTTCAGGGTCGATATACTTGACCGCATTATCCATACACATAAGTGAGGCAATCGACATTGATAAATTTACGGAAGAGCGATTTGTACATTAATATATGTCCACGTGAATTCAACCCAGTTGTCCAAAGCTATACTTAATTAGGTAGATGCTCTGAGGTTTTTGTAGAAGTAAAGTCAGGGATTGCCTGAGTTGATTTAAAAGTATTTTATTATTACAGTTCTAATCGTGGTAAGCAAAAAGCTCTATGGTGGGATGAGGACGTTTGACCAATTCAAATGTACTCTTCTGTAAATCATATCGACTACTAGCGGTGAATGTATATTCACTCATTATGGAGGGATCACTATGCATAGGTATGGCTCACAATCGGTAAAAAGTTTGTTTTTATTTCTTGTTTTTGTTTTAGGTCTGCACACATGGGCCGGAGCGCTGACGATAAATGTCGTCGATCAGGCTGGCAACCCTGTGTCCGGTTTTAGATGGCTGGTGGAGGAAGATACGACCACTTATACCATCCCCGGCGTACCGGTGTCCGATAGCATCAGTCTGGCTATTCACAACAGTTATGCGCCATTAGTTGTCAAAGGGCATTCGGAGACAAGTACCGCGACAACGCCAAATGCTCTGGATCCGAATGCGAGGTATTTTGTTTCGGTGCTACCGGACGCGGATCATTCAATTGGGGGAGCGGCGGTCGATCTGAATCAGACGGCTGTTAAAGTCAAAGTAAATGCTCTTTCAATTCCTACGTCACAGATATCGGTGTACGTTTTCCAGGATCAGAACCCCATAAACAATGTTTACGACGAACATGAACAGGGTATCGGAGGATCAAGGATAGTCATTTCCGATGTCGGAGGGCAACTGATGCAGGACGCCTTCGGCAATGCGCTGGGTACTCGCTATCAACAGAATCCTGATGGCAGTTTTGTGCTTGACGATGAGGGGGTGCCGGTCGTCCTTGAAATGGGCAGCGGTACAGTTACGACGCTGACGAAAGAAGATTTTGACGCCGGCAGGAATCCATTCAATTTGAAAGTCGGCGAAGCACTGGTGAAATATATCACTCCGGGAAAATACGGTGTGATCGTGATACCGCCTGATAAGGCTGATGACGGCAGTACTATGGAATGGATACAGACGGCCACGATAGAGGGTACTCCTACGATAGACGCATGGGTGAAAGCAAATGAACCAAAATTATTCGTTGAAGGTTTCGGAACAGGCTTTAATCATGTGTTCTTTGGCTATATAAAGACTGGTCCTGCGGTGACATCGGTATACAAGGGGCAGGAATTCGATATGCTGCCTTGGAATCTTGAAACGCCTGCCGCTACTGGTGTTATCGAAGGCACGCTGAGATACAATCATTTCTCACGTCCTCCTATGACGCAAGGTTTTTGGGCAGGCGACTTTATTGAAGAAGGCTGGGTGGCTCTCAATGATCCGCTTGCAAGACCAGGCGCAGCGATCGAGCTGGGTGGGCCTCTTCAATTCGCTGGTCTTTACGCGACCGCTTGTGAGCCGAACGGTCATTTTGTAATACGAAATGTTCCGGCAGGAAGTTATCAGCTTGTTACATGGGATAAGCCGCTGGATAATCTTTTTGGCTTCCATAATGTTACGGTCGGAGCAGGGCAGCACGTAAATCTCGGTGATGTGTTGGAATATCGCTGGTTCGGGACTCTAGAAGGGTCGGTATTTTATGATCACGACGCCGATGGCTTCCGCGATCCGAATGAGCCTGGCATGGTTGGACAGAACGTGAATATACGTTTCAGAGACGGCACAATTTATCAGGCATCGCCTACGGATGTATCCGGCGATTATTCTTTTGCGGAAGTTTTCCCGTTCTTCAAATGGCTTGTTGTCGAAGTTGATTTTGCTCGCTTCAAAGCGACTGGTATGACAACAGTAGTAGATGGTGGCGGACAAGTCCTACCCGACGATGGATGGGTAATGCCATCACGAGGCAAGCTCAATCC
>MHYB01000007.1:8251-8795 GCA_001824635.1 Planctomycetes bacterium GWF2_50_10 | reverse complement strand
CCAACGGCGTAGACGAAAAATACTGCACCGGCAACGCTTGCGACTGTGAAAAATTTGAAAAATGGGCCTCTACCGTCCCGCAGACCATCCGCAACCCGCTCTACCACTGGACGCACCTCGAACTTCGCCGTCCGTTTGGCATCACAGGCAAAGTCCTTAATCCGCAAACCGCACGAGAAATCTACGACCGCTGCTCCGAAATGCTTCGCACCCCAGAATTCTCCACGCGCAATATCATGCGCAAAATGAACGTCAAGGTCGTCTGCACCACCGATGATCCTGTAGATACGCTCGAACACCATAATAAAGTCAAAGACGACGGCTTTGAAATAAAAGTCCTCCCCACCTGGCGTCCTGATAAAGGCATGACCGCCGAAAATCCCGATGCTTTCAACCAGTGGGTAGATAAACTCGCCGCCGCCTCAAACACCGATATAAAAGATTTCTCCTCGTATCTCGCGGCCATCCGCAATCGCCACCAGTTCTTTCACGACATGGGCTGTCACCTCTCCGACCACGGCTTGGAAACCGCATACGCCGAAGA
>MHYB01000007.1:7988-8245 GCA_001824635.1 Planctomycetes bacterium GWF2_50_10 | reverse complement strand
AGATAACGAGATCAACTGCATTTTCGACCGTCTCCGCAGCGGCAGGGCGGTTACCCCTCTCGAAAATC
The DNA here is from genome assembly GCA_001824635.1 of Planctomycetes bacterium GWF2_50_10. Classification (GTDB taxonomy): domain Bacteria; phylum Planctomycetota; class Phycisphaerae; order Sedimentisphaerales; family GWF2-50-10; genus GWF2-50-10. Next base: position 8,177 of record MHYB01000007.1, on the reverse strand, counting down.
GCAAATTCAAATCCGCCATGATGTATGAATTCGCCATCATGGATCACGAAAAAGGCTGGACCCAGCAACTCCACTTCGGCGCCCTTCGCAATAACAATACCCGCCTCTTGAGTTCTATCGGCCCCGATACAGGCTTCGATTCTATCGGCGATTTTGAAATAGCAAGACCACTCTCAAAATTCCTCGACC
>MHYB01000007.1:0-7922 GCA_001824635.1 Planctomycetes bacterium GWF2_50_10 | reverse complement strand
TCGATCCCCGGCAAAATGCAGTTCGGTTCAGGCTGGTGGTTCCTCGACCAGAAAGACGGCATGACCCGCCACATCGAAGCCCTCTCGCAACTGGGTCTCCTCTCAAGGTTTATCGGCATGCTTACCGATTCCCGCTCGTTCCTATCTTACCCCCGCCACGAATACTTCCGCCGAATTCTCTGCAACATCTTAGGCAATGATGTCGAACTCGGCCTTGTCCCAAACGATGTCCCGCTCCTTGGCCAAATGGTTCAGGATATCTCCTTCAATAACGCCAAAAACTACTTTGGCATTGACTTATAAAACTTCGCAGTGCCCAGGATTTCACATCAATCCACTGCCGCCATTAGTCTGGCAAGTGCCACGGTTGATCCCACTCCCATTTTTTCTAAAATATGCAGCCTGTGAAAAGCGATAGCCCGATGGCTCACTTCCAGTTTAGCCGCGATTTGTTTATCCGCCATTCCTGCGATAAGCAGTCCCATTACCTCACGCTCTCGCAAACTCAGCGAATCAAACCTCAAACGTATATTGGCCCTCAATACCGATTTATGGCGAAGATGCCGATCGCGTGAGATCGCCTTTGTTATCGCCTCGCATAGAACATGCTGCCTGAACGGCTTTTCAATAAAATCCACAGCCCCCAACTTCATCGCCTGCACCGAAGCTGCCACATACCCGTGCCCGGTTATAATGATCACAGGCAAAGCCGCACCGCTCGCAGCCAGCTGTTTTTGCAGTTCAAGCCCAGTCATTCCTGGCATCTGCAAATCCAGAACCATACAGCCCGGCCTGGCACTATCATAAGCCTTCAAAAATTCTTCCCCGCTGCCGAACGTCTCAACAGCCAACCCCATCTGCTCCACAAGATCCGCTGTTCCCGACCGCACTGCCTCATCATCATCAACAATAAACACGGTTGGATTCATGTTTTCATATTCCGAGATCGCTGTCAAATCCATTGCAGTCTCCTCATGCTTGTGCTTTTTAGAACTTATACGCGCATCATTATCACTGCACCGCTGCCGGTACCGTGAATCTGAATGTCATACCGCGATCTTTGTTCGCCTGGGCCCATATTTTACCACCGTGGGATTCCACTATAGACCTGCATATCGACAACCCTATCCCAAGCCCATACGGCTTTGTCGTAAAGAATGATTCGAAAACTTTAGCGATATTCTCGTCAAGGTCAATCAGGCCTTTGCCGCTGTCGCACACCACGACCTCGACCATGCCTTTATCAGCCGACGTTGATATAACCAGCATTCTTTCCGCCCAGCCCGCCTCAGCTATTGCTTCCAGACCGTTCTTCACAAGGTTCATTATCACCTGTTCCAGTTGTATCTTGTCCCCCCGCACACAACCCGCGTTCTTATGCAAATCGAGCATGATCTTTGCCTTGACGCTTTTCGCTTCCATCTCCGCGAACTCAGCCACTTCCCGGATCACCGAGTTTATTTCAATGTCCTTTAGTTCCAGCGTCTCTTTGCGAATGAACCCTTTAACTCGGTTTATTATCATCCCCGCCCGCTCCGCCTGCTTTGCTATCGTCTCGCACTTGGCCACCAACTTTGCGTGATTGTACTGTGTCGATTTGAGCATGCTTAGGCAGCCCTCCGAATGCGTAAGTATCGCACAGAAAGGCCCGTTAAGCTCATGTGCCAGACTCGACGCCATCTCGCCTACTGTGCTCAGCCGCGATGCATGCGCAAGCTCCTTTTGATATTCTGCTAATTTTCTGTCAGCTTTTTTGCGTTCCGTCATGTCCTGCATGACACAGTGCGTCTGTTTGAACGCCCCGTATTTGTCCAGCCCTAGTGTTCCGTCAAATGCTACGAACCGCCTGCTCCCATCCTTATGCAGCATCTCGAACTCGCTGTGTATTTTCCCTGCCGCTTTGAATTTCGGGAACCGCTCCCTGAATGCATCCACATACTCCGGCGCCAGAAAATCCCCAAACCATTTCCCAATAACTTCGGATTTACTGTAACCCAGTGCATCGAGCCATGCCCGGTTTACGATGTTAAACCGTCCGTCGCTGTCCAGTGACTGATAGCCCAGCGGCGATTGCTCGTAAAGCTCACGGTACCTTTCCTCGCTTTGCCGCAGCAGTTCCTCATTTCGCTTTTGTTCGGTAATATCCTGTATCATAGGAAGGTAGTACATCGGGCAGCTGTTTTGGCCTTTTACCAGTCTTACGCAAAGGTGCGCCCATACATGCGCTCCGTCCTTGCGTATATATCGCTTATCCATTTCGTAAAAATCTATCTTGCCCGCTCGCAGCAGTTTTGCCTGCTCAATGTCCTTTGCAACATCATCAGGGTGGGTTATGTCAGGAAATCCCAGGTTCCGTAACTCGTCTTCGCTGTAACCAGTCAGCTGGCTCATCATTTTATTTGCTCTTATGAACTTGAAGTGCATCGATATCATCGCGGCGCCGATAGGAGATTGGTCGAATGTCAATCTAAAACGCTCCTCGCTTTGCCGCAGTTGCTCTTCCGCCTTTTTGTGCTCTGTGATATCATAGTTTACCCCGATCATTCGCTTCGGCAGCTCTTTTTCGCCTCGAAAAACGCGGCCTCTGCAAGCAAGCCAGCCAACTTTTCCGTCAGCCCGGATTATTCGATGTTCACCCAGCCAGTCTGTACCTTTTTCAAGTACGATCGCCAGGTTTTGCCTCAACGCTCCTATATCTTCGGGATGCACATGGTCGAAGTACAGATTTGTGCTCACATTGCCGTCGCCTTCCGGCAGGCCCAATAAATTATATTCTTTTGCATTCCACACCGAGCGGCTGGTTGGAATATCCCACTCCCACATCCCCATCTTCCCGCTCTCCAGCGCCAAACCCAGCCGCTGCTCACTCTGGATAAGAGTTTCTTCCGCCTGCTTTCGCCTGGTGATATCCTCTACAAAACCCTCAAGTTCCTGTCTTTCCGTCGTGGGATTAAAAAAAGAGCGGAACGAAAGTTTGCCGGTGAATATTTCCCCGTTTTTGCGTCTGTAGCGATTCTCCGCAGTACGCCAGGCTTCATCCGCCAGAGCTTCTTTAACGAAAACACCACGCCGCTCGGGATCAGCGTACATCGCCTCTGCGACGCTGGTGCGATTGACCCGCTCTATCAACTCAGCTGCGCTGTCATATCCGAAAATCCTCACATACGTTGGGTTTACGTTGATTATCTTGCCTTCAATAGTGGAATGAAATATCCCGAATGGTGCGTTGTAATAAATGCCGTAAAACAGTTCTTCGTTTGCTTTAAGCTGCTCCTGAGCAAGTTTGCTTGACGTAATGTTCTCATGCCTGATTACCATTCCGCCCCTGAGCCGAGTAGCGATCATCGAAAACCACCGCATCTTGCTCTCAGAATGGCATGGGTACTCACATGAAAAATTCTCCCGCTTTCCCGCCAGTACTTCCTCAAGACAAGTCAGGTTCACGTCGCAAACATCGGTGCTGTTTATCACCGAATTGCGGAATACTTCAATATAATTCACGCCCTCGCTTACGCTATCTGGATCAGCCCCGTTTTCCTTAGCAAAGCGGCGCCATGGCTCATTTGCCGTTGTGATCGTACCGCGGCTGTCGAGTATGACAATATGGGATGAAAGTGAATCCAGGATGGATCGAGTAAATTCGTTGGGCCCAGCCTCAGTTTCCATACTTCCTCGCCAATACTTCCCCAGCGGCGAGATTATATAGTAATTACTTTGCTGTAACTACCAAAATAGTAGCCACAAAAACGCAAGCCGCCGTCTTTAATTAACCGAAATTCGATATAGAGCATCAGTATTGATTTATCCACGCCAATGGACATACACCAGCCCCGCTACTGGTGCTCTTTTTCCTATTCGGCTCGCAGTTTTCTGCTCATAAGTGCGTTTATGGCATCAAAAACAGGCTTTTCCTCAAATAAAACCGCATAAACCGCCTCCACGATCGGCATCTCAACAGCTTTTTCTCTCGCCAGTTCCTTCACCGATTCGCATGTGGCTACACCCTCAACCACCGATTTTGTTGCCGCCAAAGCCTCTTTTACGCTCTGGCCCTGTCCTATCCTCTGGCCCAGCGAGCGGTTACGGCCAGATGGCGAAATACATGTTGTAACCAAGTCTCCAAGCCCCGTAAGCCCCGAAAACGTCCTTTCCTCGGCTCCCATTGCCACCCCAAGCCTTGTTATTTCCGCTAGCCCCCGGCTAAGCAGTGCGGCCTTTGCGTTATCGCCGGCTCCGACACCGTCAATAATACCTGCCGCAATAGCGATGACGTTTTTCATCGCCCCGGCAAGCTCTACCCCGACGATATCTGTATTGCTGTAAACCCTGAACCAGTAAATATTGAACGTGACCTGCACCGCCTGGGCTAGCTGCTTATCACTACTGGCTGCGCAGGCTGTGGCAGGCAATTTTTTCGCAAGTTCGTCGGCAATTGTAGGGCCGGAAAGCGCCGCTACCTTAATGCCTGCCCCCAGCACATCCTCCAATATCTGCGAGGGTCGCAGCAAAGTTTTATTCTCGATACCCTTAGCCACGCTCACTATGGGAGCTGAAATGGGCACATACTGCTTTAGCCGTCCAAAAACAGGCCTGATAAACTGGCAAGGAACCGCGCATACTACCAGGTCTACCCCTTCAAACACCTTGGAGTCATCCGCCTGGAACTCCAGGCTGTCGGGCAGTTTGTAGCCGGGCAGGAAAAGCGTGTTTTCGCGTGCGTTTTTGAATTTTTCCAGCTGTGCCCCGTCATGACCCCACAGCACGGTGGGTATATTCTTCTCGCACAGTAGGATTGAACAGACGGTGCCCATGGCGCCGTCCCCGATTATTGCAATTTTATTAAACATGGTGGGGAATTAGAGCATAAAAACCTGCAAAATACAAGTATCAGCTGGTTCGTTATTTATGGGAAAGCGCCGCCTGCGGTGCCTTGCGCAAACTGCTTAGAAGCACTTTGAGTGACTGGCTGTTGAGTACATCGCGTTTTTCCAGCCAGCCCCGCCGGGCTTGCCAAACCCCATATTGCATAAATTCCAGTTCGCTGGTGTGGTGTGAATCGGTGGAAATCACGAATTTGGCCCCGGCCTCCTTAGCTGCGCGGAGGTTTAGGTCGTTGAGGTCAAGCCTGGCAGGCTGGGCGTTGCATTCCAAGGCTACCCCATGCTGGGCAGCCGCCCTGAAGATCGCGGGCAGATCCACCTCGTATCCGCTTCGGATATTTATCTGCCTGCCCGTGGCGTGCGCAAGTATCTGACACCAGGGGTTTTCCATGGCTTTCAATATCCTGCTTGTCTGCTCTTCTTTGGTCAGGTTGAATTTATAATGCACCGCGCAGACGCGGATATCGAGTTCCTCAAGTATTTCCTCGGGCAAATCGAGTGAGCCGTCACCGAGTATGTCGATCTCAGCTCCTTTTAGAATCGTGATTTCTTTGTATTTTTGCCCGGCTTTTTCAATTTCCGCAAGTCTCTTTCGCATCGCCTTTGGCTCAAGGCCCTTTGCCACTGTGACATGCTGGGTATGCTCGGTTATTGCCAAATACTTGTAGCCGCGTGAAATAGCGGCTTCGATCATTTCTTCCAGGGTTGAGCGGCCATCGGTGGCGGTAGTGTGGGCATGGAGGTCGCCTTGAATATCGGATAGCTCGATTATACTGGGAAGATTGCCGCTGGTTGCCGCATCTATTTCGCCGCGATCCTCACGCAATTCCGGCTCGATCCAGGGCAAATCCACAGTCGCGTAAACATCCTCCTCGGTTTTGCCGGCTATTCTGCGTTTGCCCCTGAAAACCCCGTATTCATTTAGCTTTATTTTTTTTCGCACGCCTATCTTGCGTATGGCTACATTGTGCTCTTTTGAGCCGGTAAAATACACCAGCGCGGCTCCGTAACTCGATTCGCTTACCGCGCGGACATCGACTTGCAGTCCAGATGCCAGCACAACGGTGGTTTTCTTGAGTCCTTTGGCAAGTATCTGCTTTACCAGCGGATAGGCAGCAAAGGCATCCATAACGGTCTTTGCTTTTGAGCAGGTTACCAGGATGTCAACATCGCGAACGGTTTCTTTTCGCCTGCGGTACGAGCCTGCAACTGTTACCTGCGTAACTCCGTTTACCGCTTTTAAATACTCCACCAGGGGTGCAGCCGCCTTTATCGCGTCGATAAGCCTTACGTTTTGCTGGAGGCCTTTGCGTTTTTCGATCTCGGCAAGGATATTTTTCTCTGTTTTTTCACCGAGGCCGCGGATGGCCCTTATTTTTTCACTGCGGGCGGCTTTTTCGAGTGCGTCAATGGTTTTTACGCCTAACTTGTCATAAATCAGCCGTACTCGTTTTGCGCCGAGGCCGGGCAGGTGGGTTAATTCGATCAGTTCGGTCGGAACTTGAGATTCAAGCTCTTTGAGCTGGGCGAGTTTGCCGGTTTTTACAATTTCTCCTATCTTGCCTTCGAGGTCTTTGCCTATTCCGGCCAGTTTGGGTATCTCCTGGCCCGAAATGATTATATCCGCAAGGCTCTGTGAGAAGCTGGCTACAGACATAGCCGCCCCGCGGTATGCCCGCACGCGGAATTCATTGCCGCCGGAGAGTTCGAGCAGGTCGGCTACCCTGTTGAAAATCGCGGCAATGTCATTGTTTGTTATGGCCATGTCCGAATTTTAGAATCTCGTCGTGGAAAATACAATGCAAGGACTGTAAAATCTGGCAATGAAGATTAAGAATTAAGTTGCGCGGCATGAAGGATATAGTCATAAATGTTGAGAACGTAAGCAAAACCTTTAAAACGGTAAAGGCGGTGGATGGGTTGTCGTTTACGGTTGAGAAGGCGAGTTGTTTTGCGCTGCTGGGGCCAAACGGCGCCGGCAAGACTACTATGATGAAAATGATCTATGGCAGGGCGTTGCGCGACAGGGGGCAAAGCAAAATTCAGGTCTTCGGCTACGATCCGGCAGAAAGCGAACTGGATATCAAGTACCTATCCGGGGTAGTGCCGCAGGAGAATAACCTGGATGATGAACTCAATGTCATTGAAAATCTGCTGGTTTATGCCCGTTTTTATGACATTGGGGCGGCAGAGGCGAGGGTAAGGATCGCTGGGCTGCTTGAATTTCTTGAACTGGCGGAGAAAGTGAAATCGCGGATACGGGAACTTAGCGGCGGAATGAAGCGGAGGCTTATCATCGCTCGCGCGCTGCTTAATAACCCAAAACTGCTTATTCTCGATGAGCCGACGACCGGGCTGGACCCGCAGGTGCGGCATTTAATCTGGGATAAGCTCCGCCAGCTCAAAAAGAGCGGAATAACGATCCTGCTGACGACGCATTACATGGAAGAGGCATTTGAGATCAGCGATTCGATCATAATTATGCACAAGGGCAGGATGGTTCTTGAAGGGCCGCCGAGGAAATTGCTGCAGGAGCATATGGAAAGGTATGTGCTGGAGGTTTTGAGCGGGGAAGAGGGTGAAAGGCTCAAAAAGCTTGCTGACGAGAAGAATATCCGGGTTGACGGCTCGCATGAGGTGACGCTTTTTTATTCGCATAATTTTGAGTCGCTGGAGAGCCTGGCTCACGGGCTTGGGGTGTGGCAATATCACCTGAGGCAGTCAAATCTTGAAGACCTTTTCCTGCGGACTACCGGAAGGGCGCTTAGCGGGGTTGAATAAATTGTTTGCGCGCAAGTTGGGGTTTTAGGGATAGGGAAACCCGATTTTATATTTAAAATTTTCGATTTACTATTGCAAAAGTCAGTTTTTGGGGGCGTGGGGGCGGTTTTTTGGGGGCTTGCGCAAGTTGTTGTACATGTAAAAAAGTGTGTCAAGTGAATTTTTGGGGGGGTGTTTGGGGGGCATTTCATTGATTATTGATTAAGGATTAGAGCAATTCAAGAAAATATATAGCCTTATCCGATAAGTTGATTATGAAAC
>MHYB01000006.1 GCA_001824635.1 Planctomycetes bacterium GWF2_50_10 | reverse complement strand
CTGGCCGAAAAGGAGCATTGTGTTGTTGCCGACGGGGGCGATTTTAGTTGGCGGAATGAAGATGTTGACGACAATGGCTTTAACCTGGCTCCAGAAATCATCCTCGTCAGGCTCGTCGCCGAAGGATTCTATTTTCATTGCCATTTTAGGGGTTGAATCGGTGCGTTTAAAGGATAGGCTTTGGACGGAGGCGGTTATTACGTCATATTTTTTATTGTAATCGTATTTGCCGCCTTCGGAAGGGCTGACGCTGTAAATGCCGACCGTGACTGGGCTTTTGGTGTCTTCGGTGGTGAAGAAGAGGTCTATTTTGGTTACGACCTCTTGGCCGTGTTCGAGGATTCCGCGGACTTCGAGGCGGCCGAGGCCTTGTCCATGGAATTTGATCCAGTCGAGCATTTCGGTGAGGGGCTGGCCTTTTTTGACGGTGTTGAGGTGGGTTTCGATCATATGGTTTGGTTCGAAGGCGTATTTATTGAAGCCTTCGCCGGTTATTTTGAAGCGGCAGGTGACAGAAAAGGAATCTTCATCGAGCTGTTTTTCATAAGAGGTGATGCCGATCAGCTGGGTGTTTTTGGGGCTGGCCTGGCTGGAAACGCGCGAAATCGAGATCAGAGGGATAAAATACATGAAGGACTGGACGTTATTGCCTTTGAATTGGTTTGGGTCGTAATTTATGACGACGGTTGGGCCGTTGGGGTCGGCTGCGTTGGCATCGGATGCGGATGAGCAGGTGATGGCTGCAAGGGTTAAGATAGTTAGTATAGTCATTTTTTAATCCGAAGCACGTACGCAACAAATTCAATAAAATATCAAACTTGTGGAGTCGCTACGCGACGTTATTTAATTTCTGGATCCCCGCCTGCGCGGGGATGACAAAGTCACTTTGCGGCCCCGTGAAAAATACTTCGCACATCACAACCAAATTCAAAAAGAATTCTCACAGAGAGCCTGTATCCACGCCTGCGCGGGACAAATCTCTTTGTGCTTTTTGTACTGTTTAAGGCGCTATAATAAAGGATAGGAAAAAAAATGCTAAATTGCAACTCAAATCGGACTGGATGTATTGTTCTAAGGCTGTTACAGTTTAGGCTTTGAAAAATGGTGTTTTGTGATTAGTTATTTGTGAGAAAATAGATGGGTAAGGCTGGGATTGTTACGGTTGGGCTGGCGCCGGCATGGGATGTGGTTTGCAGTGCCGGGGGGCTGGAGTGGGGGCAGCACCGGACTGTGGAGACGGTATCTGAAGAACCGGCGGGTAAGAGCCTTAATGTTTCTCGGGCGCTGGACTGGATGGGAATAGGTTCAGTCGCGGGCGGGGTTTGGGGGAAGGAAGATATTGCGGCTGCCATGGCAGCGATAAAAAGGCTTAAAAATATAAAGCCGGCGTTTACGGCGGTTGCGGGGCGGACGAGGCGGAATATAAATTTGCTCGATCCTGTTTCAGGGAAGGAACTGCATCTGCGGCTGGCAAATGAGCTTGCGAACGCAAAAACTATAGCGGCTGTTAAGAAGGATGTTGCAAAAATTGTGCGTGGCGGGGATTTGGTGGTGTTTTCGGGGTCACTGCCAGGGGGGTGTGCGGGGGAGGCTCTGGGGCTAGTGGAGGTGTGCCGAAGGGTGGGCGGGCGTATAGTTGTAGACAGTTCCGGGGCGGGATTGAAGGCAATGGTAAAAGCCGGAGGGCTGTTGTTAATAAAGCCGAACGTGGAGGAGCTTTCGGAGCTGGTGGGCAGGGATATTGCAAATACCGAGGCGGCTATAATCAAGGCGGCGACGCCTCTGCTGGATAGGACGGCGATGGTGCTGGTGAGCCGAGGGGCGAAGGGTGCGATTCTTGTGAAGAAGGGAATAGCTATTTCGGGGTCGGCGGTAATGGATTTTGCGGCGACTTCAACTCTGGCTTGTGGAGATTATTTGCTGGCGGGATTTTTGGGGGCATATTCGCGGGGTGAGGACCTTTCGATTTGCTTGAGCGCGGGGCTTAAGGCGGCTACGGGGAAGGCGATTGGGCTGGATGAGATGGAGTGGCCTAAGGTTGCCAAAAAAATAAAAGTTGAAATCAGGGTTAGAGGCTAGCTGTTGCGAGTTACGGGTTGCGAGTTTAAGAAAAGCAGGAGTTGGGAAGTATTATGGTAAATCCGTTTTCGATAGGCGGGAAGTGGTTTAAGGCTAATTTGCATGCGCATACTACTACGAGCGATGGGGATACGGTGCTTGCGGAGAGGATACGGCAGTATCGTGATAAGGGATATGATGTGCTGGCGATAACGGATCATGACACGACTAATGATCTGACGGGGTTTTCGGATAAGGATTTTTTGGTCATGCAGGGGATGGAGACGCATCCGCCTTGCCCGTTTGGCGGGGATCTTTATCACCTTGTGTGTTTGAATATTCCGCAGAGAATGCCGTTTAGTCTGAAAGCAGATGCGGAAACGCGGGTGAGTTTGATAAAGCACGGCGGCGGAATTGTTATACTGGCGCACCCGTACTGGTGCGGTTACAATATAAATCACATGCTGGCAATAGACGGGTACTGCGCAATTGAGGTATTCAACGCTACATCGACAAAGAACGGCAAGGCGTATTCGTCGGTGCACTGGGATTCGCTGCTGGCTGCGGGGCGGATGGTCGGGGCGGTGGCGAGCGACGACTGTCATCGCGGGCGGGATATGTTTATGGGTTACACGATGATCAAGGCGGCGGCGCTTACGAGCCAGGATATAATCGAGGCGCTTTCGTCGGGGGCGTATTATGCGTCGACGGGCGGGGTGATAGAGGATTTCGGGATCAACGGCTTTAATGCGACGATTAGATGCCAGCCTGCAATGGAGATACATTTTATTTCGCGTAGATCGACGGGGCGGAGTTTTTATGCGGAATCGGCGGATAAGCCGTTGACAAGCGCGGAGTGCGAGCTTTCGGCGCTGGACAGGTATGTGCGGGCGGAAATTGTGGATGTAAATGGGAACAGAGCGTGGGCAAATCCGATAGTTTTGCGGTGAACCGGGAGAAATCCGAAACAAATTGCAAATGCATAAAAATTTGCTCTGTAGAAACATTATATCTCGCCCTTTCAGGGCTTTGTACATTTGGGCTTTTTGACCCAGGGCTGCGCTTCGCTCCACCCTGGGCTATCAAATGGTGCCCCTTCAGGGCTGAAATCAAAACCTTTTCTACAGAGCAGAAAAATTAAAATTCAAAACAGGGAAAAGGCGGTTTTGATCTGTGGTTTGGGCGTTTTGAAAGCAAAAAAGGGGAATTGTTTATTGGTGCTATTGCGGGGGGGAGGGTGTATAATGGGTTGATGGCAAAAAAAACTAAGTCTAAAACCCGTGCTGGCAGTGGCGATGGCAGCTTTTTTGTAATTTTTCGAGTTTACGCCAGGGATCTCGATCCGCAGGAAATAACGGAAAAACTGGGGATCAAGCCATCGACCTCGTGGCTGCGTGGTGTTGAAACGGCTGCAACGGGCAAAAAAATTGCGCGTCAATATGGACAATGGAACCTGATACCGCCTGCAGGGAGCGGGGCAGCGGTTATAAAGCGGATGGAAAAGCTACTTTCGATGATCAAGCCACACTCGGAGGTGCTTAAGGGCATACTGAAGACAGCTCATGCAGATCTGAATATAGTTGTTAGGCCTGGCAAAGATCAGGCGGTGATGGGGACGATATTCCCTGCAAAACTCATTGGACAATTCACGGATATGGGGATTGATATACGGTTCGGGTTGCATAGCACATGAGCGTTGAGGGTTCAGTTAAGAAGCCAAATCCTAAGCTCGAAATCCGAAACAAATTCAAATCCTAAAATTCAAAAATTAAAAGGATGAGAGGGGTTCGGGTTTGCCGTCGTCGGAATCGTAGGGGGTTTCGGTGTAGTCGGCTTTTAGGCAGAGGCGTTCGATCTTTTCGGCGCGTTTTGTGAAAGTATCCACCGTGACGAGGAAGCCGTTTAGGCGGATATCGCCGGTTGCGACCTCGAATGGGAAAGGCATTGCGGTGCGGAAGGATTTAATTACGTTTTCGGCTTTTCGGCCGAGGACGCCATCATGGGGGCCTGTCATTCCAACGTCTGTAATATAAGCGGTTCCGCCAGGGAGGATGCGTTCGTCGGCGGTGGTGACGTGGGTGTGGGTGCCGAAGACGATCGAGGCTCTTGAATCGAGATAATAGCCCATGGCGATCTTTTCGCTGGTGGCTTCGGCGTGCATGTCCACGACGACAATATCGGCCTGTCGGCTTAACTGGCCCATGACTTTATCTATGGCGGCGTAGGGGCAATCGGCGGGTTTCATGAAGATTCGGCCTATAAGGGCGGAGACGGCGATGGCGGGACCTTTTTGGGTTTTGTAAATTGCCCAGTCTTTGCCGGCGGCGGCGGGGGAGAGATTCGCGGGGCGGACGATGTTATCCGCTTTTTCGAGCGTTTCGATTATTTCACGTTTGCGGTAGGCGTGGTCGCCGAGGGTTATGAGGTTTACGCCATATTTTAGGAGCTTGTCGTAGATCTGTTTTGTAAGGCCTGAGCCGCCGGCGACGTTTTCGGCATTTGCAATTACGCAGTCGATATCTCGCTGTTTGACGAGTTCATGGAGTTTATCGGCGAGGATGCGTCGGCCGGGTTTGCCGACGATATCGCCGATGCAGAGGATATTTATTTTCATAAGAACTTTCTTAAAATTTAGCCACAGAGAAAACTTGTTGCGGGTTGCGCGTTACGAGTTGCGTGTTTTAAAAAGCCAACGTCCAACTCGCATAAAGCACTGCCCAGCACCAGCATGGGCTAGAGTCTTGCCCATCCTACGAAGAAATAGGCACGGGCCTAGCAGTGCTAGACCGTGCCACGTTTTGGCATTATATAGTATTACGCATCAAAGGGGCAAGAGGACGAAAATAAGAAAATCCCAGAGCGAATGGGAAATTATGACAGGCCAGAGGGATCTTGTTTTTAAAAATATCAGGCCCCAGAAGGTTCCGGCAACAAGGGCGGCGAGGATGAGCATCAAATTGAACGACCAGATATGTACAAGGGCATAAACGAGAGAGGCGAATATCAGGCCCAGGATGGGGCAAAAGCGGGCTGAGAGCCTTTGCTGGACGAAGCCTCGCCAGAATATCTCTTCGGCTGGGCCGATGATGAAGAGGAGCAGGACAGAGATGATCGGCAGCGGGGCCTGGGTGCGGGTGTTGTATATGGCACCGACCTGGCGCGGGGCGAATGGTAAGAGGCTGGTGATCTCGCGGCCAATGTAGAAGATGCAGTAGAGCAAGGCTGCGGAGGCGATGCCTATAATGATGTGGCTGGGTTTGAAATTGAAGAGGCCTGGCAAGATGGGTTTTTGCAGATAAATCGCCAAAGCGGAAAGAAAAGCGGCGGCAAAGGACATTGAGAACCAGAAGTTTATGTGGGAGGCGGTCCAAGGTGAGAAGAGGATAAAGAAGAACGCGGCGGCGATGAATATCAGAAGCGCGAGGGGTCTCATGAGAGCACCGCTGCGATGATCAGTATCAGGCCGAAGACGAGGTGAAGCTGAGCGGTGAGGATGTCGAGGGTGGCGATCATTTGAGGATCATCTACTCTGCTTGAGAGGGCGAATTTAATATTTCGTATGGCGAGAGGTGCGGTAAGAAATACGAGTGAGGTCCACGGTGACAAGATCTGCGACGAAATCAAAAGCAAGATTGAAGCATACGCGGCGATAAGGAGAAAGCAGTAGTAGTAAGCGGCGAAGCGGTGGCCAAGGAGGATAGCCATCGTTTTTATGCGGGCATCGGAATCGTGTTTTATATCGCGGAGGTTATTGGCGGCGAGGATGGCGGTAACGAGGAAGGCTACGGGCGCGGAGGCCAGGATGGGTGCGAGCGAGATTTCGCCTGTGATGACGAAGAATGAGCCGAGTACCATTAGCGGGCCCATGAGGATGAAGACGGCGAGATCGCCGAGGGCGTAATATTTATAGCCGATGGGTTTTGCGGTGTAGAAGAGGCCGCCGATGATGCCGATGAGGCCGATGATAAGCAGCGGCAGGCCACGATAGTAGAGCATGATGATGGCGAGTGCGGCACATAGGGCAAACGAGGCGAGGCCCGCGAAGAGAACCTGTTTGGGGGTGAGGAGTTTTTGGGCTATTACTTTGCTTGAGCCGAATGTGTAATCTTTATCGACGTTGTTGATGTAATCGTAATAATCGCTGACGAGGTTGGTGGCGGCCTGGAGCAGGAGGGAACAGATTAGCACAAGGGGGAAGAGGAACCATGCGGAGGGCTGGCCGGAATTATACGCCAGGGCTGCGCCGAGGGTTACGGGTATTACGGCGGCGGTGAGTGAAAATACGCGTGCGGCTTGGAGCCAGATTTTAAGTTTTATAAGCATATTAAAAGGATTTAGCCACAGAGGGCACAGAGGACACAGAGATAAAAATCCGAAGCACGAAATCCGAAACAAATTTAAATGGAAAATACAAATCACAACTAAATTCAAAAAAAAGAAACAAGACTGGATCCCCGCCTTCGCGGGGATGACAAGTCACTTCTTATGCACTGTAAAAATTTGATATAATTTCCTAACATGCGGGGCTGGAAATCAGACTTTCAGTTCCACTTTGCGGATGGGGTATTTGCGGTATTTTTTTGTTAACGGGCGGGCGGTTTGTGAAATGAATTCATCGACCTGCTGGGGTGAGCGGCCGATGTAGAATTCAGGCTTGAGGACTTTATCAATGTTCACATCGGCGAAGGCTTTGTCTGCTTTTAGGCGGGCGATGAGGTCGTTTGGTTTGCCCATTTGTTTAACCTGCGCGGCGGCTTCCATTGAGTGAGCGCGAATGACTTCGTGGAGATTCTGGCGCGACCCCCCTGCTTTTACTGCGGCCATTAGTATGTTTTCTGTGGCCATGAAGGGAAGCTCTGACTGGACGTGTGCGGCGATGACTTTTGGATAAACGACCAAGCCATCGACAACGTTTGTCATGATCTCAAGGATACCATCGACTGCGAGAAATGCTTCGGCAAGGGCGACGCGGCGGTTCGATGAATCGTCGAGGGTGCGTTCGAGCCATTGTTCGGAAGCGGTCATTAGCGGGCTTGAGGCGAGGGACAGTACGAGCCTTGAAAGGCCAGTGGCGCGTTCGCATCGCATGGGGTTTCGCTTGTAGGCCATGGCGGAAGAGCCGACTTGAGTTTTTTCAAATGGTTCTTCAAGTTCCTTGAGGTTGGCAAGGAGGCGGATATCGTTGCACATTTTGTGGGCGGATTGCGCGATGCATGCAAGGGTGTTGACCGCCTGGGCGTCAATCTTGCGCTGATACGTCTGGCCCGTGACGGCGCAGATGTTTTTGAAGCCGAAGGCTTTTGCGACGAGGGTATCGAGCTCTTTGACTTTTTTGTGATTGCCTGCGAAGAGTTCAAGGAAAGAGGCTTGTGTGCCGGTGGTGCCTTTTATGCCGCGGAATGGAAGTTCATTGATTCGGTATTGGAGGTCTTTGAGATCGAGGCAGAATTCATAGGCCCAGAGCGTGGCGCGTTTGCCTACGGTGGTGAGCTGGGCGGGCTGGTAGTGGGTAAAGCCGAGAGTGGGCAGCGCGCGATTCTTTTTGGCGAAGACGCAGAGCAGGTCTATGACGGCGGCGAGCTTTGCGGCGAGGAGTTCCATTGCCTGCTTCATTATGATGAGGTCGGCGTTGTCACCTATATCGCAGCTTGTTGCACCGAGGTGAATTATGGGTGCGGCCTTGGGGGCGACATCGGCGAAGGTGTGGATGTGGGCCATGACGTCGTGGCGGAATTTGCGTTCATAAGCAGCGGCTTTTTCGAAATCGATATCTTCGAGGTGGGCGGCCATTTCGGTGAGCTGGGTTTGCTTAATATTG
>MHYB01000005.1:10310-14685 GCA_001824635.1 Planctomycetes bacterium GWF2_50_10 | reverse complement strand
GCAAGTCCCCAGTGCCGTAGCCACAAGATCCGTCGGCGAAAAATATTCCCCCTTGCCCATATTATCCACCGGCGCATCGGTAGTAATGCTCTGCCCGCTTGGCCCATGCACAGCCTTGCACCTCAAATCACCCAGGTAATCGATTTTAACTTGTACCATTTTATCCTCCCAAAATTTGAATTATACTTTCGCGCACGCCCGCAACTGCTCCACAGCCCAGTCCGGCAGCACCCTTACATTATCCCCATTGAGTATAATGGTTCGGCAGGTCATCTCAAAAAAGCCCGCCCGCTGCATAGCGTCTTTAAGACCCTTGCCCACCGTCACCTGCCCGTGATTTCGCAGCATAGCCATGTTATGCTTTTTCATCACCTCAATTACCGCCCCGGCGAGAGTATCCGATCCGGGCATGAAAAAATCCACCCATCCGATCTCGCCGATATAAAATGGGATTTCCGGTATTAGATTGAAATCAATCTGCTCGTCTTTCCGGCAGCAAAGTGCGGTCGCAAATGGCGATTGAAAGTGCAAAACCGTATTCACATCAGCCCTTGCGTTTAAGATTCCGAGATGAAACTTGCTTTCAACCGTCGCCGCAGACCCCTCAATTATCGCCCCATCGGAAATCCGGCAAAGAGTAACCTGCTCCTCCGAAAGCTCCCCAAGCCAGCTCTTGCTCGCAGTTAAAAGCGCAGCTTCCTCGCTTACCCGCCAAGACAAATTGCCGCTGCTAAAACTCAACAGTCCAAGTTGCCCCGCCATCCTTGCAGCATCTGTGAATTGCCTTTTCTGCTCCTCGAACACGTTAATCTCCAATTTAAAAAGGGCGACCACACCGGCCGCCCGCAAATCGAAAAAAACAAACACCAAGCACTATAGCTTACGCACTTGCTATATATTCCCGCAGCGCCTTGGCTATAGCCTCGAATATCCACTTGCGTTTATTCTCATCGCATTCAAGCAGCGTGATCCTGAATCCTTCACGTTTGCAGTAGAATCCCGTCAGCGGTACCGTGCAGATGCCTGTCGACCCCATCAGGTAATAAACGAACCGTGAATCGTTGCCCGCCGTCTTCACCAGGCCTTCCACCTTTTCGCGAATAGCCGCGTTTTCAATTTTAAGGTGCTGCTTGTTATTAAGCACCCCGTCCTCAAAGAGCACGGTCATATAAAACGCGCCGCTTGGGCAATTCGCTTTTACGCCTTTAATGTCCTTGAATGCGTTATATGCTTCTTTTGCCCGGCCAAAGAACATATCCGCCCGCCTCCTGAGGTGCGCCGGATATTTTTCATGCCCCATGATCTTTGGTATTGCCATCTGCGGTATCGTCGTCGAGCACACCTCCAGCCGCTTGGCCGCCAGTATGCTGTTTACATATGCGTCAAAAACCGGGTCCGATGCCCTGTTAAGCACCTCTATCCACCCGCACCTCGACCCCGGCCAAGGTATTTCCTTGCTGATGCCCCGCATCACGATCGCCGGCACCTCGCCTATAACTTCCGAAAGATGGATACTCTTGAAACCGTTGTAAACGATGTGAATATATATCTCGTCGCATATCACAAACAGCTTGTATCGCCTGGCGATATCCACGATCGCCTCAAGCATCTCACGTGTATAAACCGTCCCGGTGGGGTTATCCGGATTAATCAGCAGTATCCCGCCGATGGAGTCGTTGTACTTGCACTTCATCTCCAGATCCTGCAGGTCCGGCATCCAGTTCTTATACGGATCAAGTTCGTATGTAAGATGTTCGTATCCGCTGTGCGCCGATTCTGCCGAAGAATGCGTACTATACGCCGGCGTCGGCCCAAGTATTCTCGCCTCGCGACGGAGGAACCCATAAACCTTCGCAACCGCGTCGCCTATTCCGTTAAAAAAGATAATATCATCGGGCGTGATCTTTGCTCCGCCGCGTTTATTGACTTCATTAGCCAAAAACTCTCTCGTCGCCGGTACGCCGGCCGTATCGCAATACGCCCACGATTCATCGTGGGTAACTATCTCGGCGACAATATCTTTGATCCACTGCTCGACATGTTCGCCCTTTTGGATCGGGTCACCGATATTTTCCCATGTAATATTAAGCCCAAGTTTCTGAAACTGCTTGGCAACGATCACGATCTCGCGTATCGCATAAGTCAGCGACCCGGCACCGGCATGAACTAAGTTCTTTCTCATCATAAAATCCGTAAAAGCCACTAAAAACAAGGATTATACACCAGCACCTACCCCATTACCACCCCCTTTCACCCCTATTTTAACCCTCCGCGCTCGCTTTTGCTCCCATTCCCAATAATACGCCCATTATTCAAAATTGCGTTTGGCAAAATCTCGTGCATTTTGAAAAAGAATGTCCTTTGCATTTGCCATGGCATATTCAACATCGATCCCCGGCTTTACGCAGGATGCAACGTCATGAATCCCTGCCTTTTGATATGAAACTTGGTCCAGATTCACATTTCCCGCGATGACCCCGATCCGGGCATTGGCTTGGAGGCCGCACTGGATCACGCCTGACACCACTTTGCCCCGAAGTGACTGACAATCAAAGCAGCCCTCGCCCGTAATTACCCAGTCGGCCCCGGTGCATCTTTCGGTCAATTTAACCATTTCCGCTATTGTTTCGATCCCGCCCACCAGTTTTGCATTAAAAAAGGCTATCGCTCCCGCCGCCAGCCCGCCTGCCGCACCAGCCCCTGCGATCGTGTCTATTTCGATACCAAGTTCCTGCTTAACCAATTCTGCGACATGCCTCAGGTTCCTGTCTAATACCTCCACCATCGCTGCATCAGCGCCTTTCTGTGGCCCGAAAACGTGTGCCGCTCCAAGCGGACCTGTTAACGGGCTTGTTACATCGCAGAGCACCTTACATATCCCCGGTTTGAAATTTTCTCTCGGCTCCACGATATGATTGATTTGGCCCAGTTCCTCGGCTCCGAGTTTAATGGACTTGCCGCTTTTATTTAAAAATTGCCACCCCATCGCCATTGCCGCCCCGATTCCGCCATCAACGGTCGCGCTGCCTCCCACCGCAAGCAATATTTGTTCGGGTTTGCGTTTTAGAGCTTCCAGGATTAATTGCCCCGTGCCATAAGTCGTTGTAAGCATCGGGTTTAATTGTTTTTTCGTCAGCAGCGTAATGCCGCTCGCCGCTGCCATTTCCACTACCGCGGTTTTCGTTTTCTCGATCCAAACGTATCCTGCTGTTACCTCCATCTCCGGCAAGGGCCCCATCACGCGACAGGCCGTAAATTCACCTTGGCACGACCGCGCGATAATTTCAGTCGTTCCCTCACCCCCGTCAGCCAAAGGTATCTTAACTATGCTTAAAGATGGCTCCTCTTCAAGAAACCCTTTTTCAATGACATCGCAAGCCTCAACCGCCGAAAGGCTTCCCTTAAACGAATCAACAGCTATCACTATTTTCATAGCCGAAAAATTAGTATAAAACTATTTCTTCGTCAACATATTTAATGCCATTCGCAACTAGCCCATAGGCCCAACCCGCGAATAAACACCGATTCTGTCATACTCGCGCATCGTTCCCCACCTAATTTTGTCCCTATTCTCAGGAATCAAAGCGAAAATATTCGTGATTTTTAATTGCATTGAGTATAATAAATGCTAATATGCTGGATAAGTAAAGCTAATAAACATGCTTATTAAAGGATGAATGGATGAAACACAATTTATGCATAAGTTGCGCAGAAAAAACGCTTTGCAATACTCACAAATCAAAAAATGCAGTGTTGGAATGTGAGCTTTTTAGGGTTGTTGGCGCAGATGTAAGAGTTCACGAGCCTGAATTACTCCAGTTGGCAACTGTAACGGATGGAATCTGCGGAAATTGTATTGAGACAGCCAAATGTTCCGCTGCTAAGACTGGGCCCAAGCAGGAATGCGAAATGTATCATTAGGTTAGAGCTTCACAGGCTCTGATTATCCGCTCAGGCGCGTATCTAGGATCCTTGTGCTGCGCACTTGTTCTGTTGTTCTCGATATCTAACAATTTCGTGTTCTTCGCGTCCTTCGTGGTAAAAACAGCGCTCCCCACCTCAATCTTGTCCCCCTATTTTTGAAATAGTAATTAAAAATATAAAATTCTATCTCCTCCCGCCTCCCCTCATCCCGCCGCCGTAACCACGATAACCGCCCACTCGGCCCGTGCCTGCTCCCATCGACTGCCTCTGTCTGGCGAAATCGCTGTCGCGAACATTATTTTCCCTGTTTAGATCATTATTCACACCTGCGCCGCTCCAGCCGTCCTGGCCGTACCTTTGCCATTGTCCCTGCCCCTGATTGCGGTATACCTGTCCCTGTCTGTCTGCGTAGAGATCGCTACCCTGGGACGCGAACCTGTCCTGTGTGCCC
>MHYB01000005.1:8243-10293 GCA_001824635.1 Planctomycetes bacterium GWF2_50_10 | reverse complement strand
ATAAACGTTGCCCGATGTACCCCTTGCCCCCGTCGATACCCCGCCCGTCCTGCCGTTATAAGCCATACCCCTGGCGCCTGCCGCGTAATTGCCGGTTTTCGGATTGTAAACAACCCCCTTTTCACCTGCAGCGAAGCTGCCCGTCGCCGGATTATAAACCGCTCCACTTCTCGCAGCTCCCTCCCGACCAGTCCACGGATTTTGCCATGTCGCACCGCCGCCCCGGTATGCCGTATCACCCCACCTGCGATATACATTGGCGTTAGCCGCTCCGCCCCAGTCGCCATATCCGTTCCAATTATATCTCGAAACCGAATTTCCGTTCCACCCCCACGCCATTGGCCCCCACCATGGGCTCGCCAGCGGCCTCGTCGTATCATATCCGAACGTCCACCCAAATCTTGGACTATATCCGAATGCAACCCCGTCGCCATAAGTTATCGGCGCGCCATACCACATCGATCCCACCCAAGGCTCGTAATAGTATCCCGTGCCGTAAACCACCGTATCATCGTAAGCCACAGTTCCGTAATACCCCGGCGTATACCCGAAATACGCCTCGTCGTCAGTCGAACCGTATGCCTGCACATAGGTTGCGTTATAAACCGGCGAACTCGGCGGTATCGAATATATCTCAGCCGGAACAGAATCCGCAACCACCCATTCATCCGAAAGTTCCTTTGCCTTAAACCACACCCCGTCACTGACCGCGTAATAAGTATTGCCCGGCACAAAAATTATCGGCACAGGCGAGTTCTTGGCGTATTTTAGATTTGTCCCCTCGATAGGTACAAACTGCGGCTCTCCATCAAACGTCGGCTTGAATTTCGCCTCGGATTTCTTTATCGTCGCCGTTTGAGGTATGGCGTTGGCGATCAGAGATTCGTTCGCCTGTGGTGTTCCCGGTATCGATGCCAGCACCGCCCCGCGCGGATGGTCTGCCGGGATCTTCTTGAAATCCGCCGGCACATCCTTGGCCGCGACAAAACTCCACGGCCCATTCAACGCCGCCGATTTAAACCACCTACCCGAAGTTAAAAAATAAAATTGCTTCGTCGTCCCGTCCACCAGCAGATCAGAAATTGTATTTGTAACCCACATCACGTTTGTATCTGGTATCAGCTGCATGTTCGGCTCGCCGTATGTCACAATAAGCTCCGCGGGCTTGGTGCTCACGAATATCGCCGGTGCGATCCCCTTGGCAAGCTCAGCCTCGATCGCCTCCCCCGGCGATTTGATCAGGTCGGTCTGATTGGCGTCTATCGCTTTTTCCAGCGACGCCGCTATTTCATCCGGCACCTTCTTTGTCAACTTCCACGGCCCCCCAAGATCGCTCGCCTCAACCCATTTAAAAGCTATCCGCATATAATATGCGTTAGTTGCCTGGTTAAACATGATCAGCGGCTCGGTGTTCATGATCTTCTTAATGCCCGCCCCGTAATCCTTCATCACCGGTTCACCGTCAACCAGCACCAGCAGTCCCGGCTCGGTAGAATAAAAAATCTGCGGCACAGGATTCTTGATAGGGGCCTCTTTGACATTTTGTCTTGCCTTAGACATTGCCAAACTCACCTCAAGATGATCCAGCGAAGTCGACAGCGTCTCTGGCACCAGCTTCGATAACTTTGCCTTCAGCTCGTCTTGCTTCTGGGGCGCCGTCGGGCAAACCACCTTTTCGATCTTCAGCTCCGTCAGGTTTACCTTTCGCTCTTCTTTGTTTATATCCGTCTTGCCGTCAAAAAATATCGCCCCATAGATCGGCTTATCGGAGCCTTGGGCCTTAGCGACAATCGCCGCCCGCGCCTTGATCGCGTTGTTTTCCCACGATTCTATCTGCGGCTGATAGACCGAAACATTATACCCTTCCACCGTCTTGAGCCTTGGCCATGCCGCCTCGGTTTGTGTATTGGGTTCGCCCGCAGAATTCGCATCCGCCCCAAACCCCCATGTTGCAAATGCCATTACCATGGCCGTGATAAATAGATAAAATCGCATATTATTCTCCCCAAAAGTAGTCCTGTATTTTGTCCCCAATCATATCCACTCTAAA
>MHYB01000005.1:6718-8193 GCA_001824635.1 Planctomycetes bacterium GWF2_50_10 | reverse complement strand
GGCACCCCCCTGATACCCCCCCCCAAAAATTCAAAATTAGCCCCAAAATTCCGAACAAAAACTCAGCTCCACAATACTTCCAAAACCCCCATTTTAACGCCCTCCCAGCACGCATTTTCACCCCATTTTTATGATCATTTAATTTCGTTTGCTTCCGATTCTGTTCGGGCTTGAACCCCGCCCCGTTGCTGATTCCCCTGCTTTTAATTCGACGTTCTTCCCCCCCCTCGTTCCTCTCCTGTTGCCTCTTGCCTATTCCCGAATCTATTCCCTCACGGCCTTAAGTCCCTTATCCTCATAAGCCTTCTTCTGCGCCTCGATAAGCTTATCAAGTTCTTCCACCGTTTCGTGTGCCCGTTCCTTTATCGCAACCGCCCGGATAGTATAAAGTTGTTTAAGAAGCTTATCATGGCGGTCCCTGCTGTCCTTTTGATGCTTTTCGATCTCCGACCGCGCCTCTTTAAGCTGTGCCGGCGACATTTCTTCAACCGGCACCGCCTTGGATGTTTTTATGCTTTTGAGCGCCTTGCTCGAACTCCCTTTGCTCCTGGCATCCGCTGAACCTACACAAATTAAACAAACACAAAGCCCGACCACTGCCGCCGCAAAAACGCGCTTCATAGTAATCCCTTACTCTTCTGGTTTATAACTTGGTCAGGATAGTTTAATATTCACTTGAGCCGCAATGCAAGCCCAAAAACACGACGAACTAAAACTAACGCATGTGATACAGGTTTTGGCATTGTCTCGAAAAGAGTTGTTTTGAACATCCGTTTTTGGAGCATTTGATATTGTTTCGAGCTTCGAGTTTCGGATTTCGAACTTTGCTGTATATTTAGGGGTAAACCAGTTTGATACTCTTTTGTGTTGCAGCCGAAAGCCACTGCTCCGATGGCGCCTCGTCGGTAACGATGTAGTCGAGTTCGTCAATATCGGCTATTTTATACAATGCCGGGTTATCGAACTTTGTATGGTCGCCGACAAAAATAACCTCATGTGCCCTCTGGAGCACCAGCTTTGCAAAGCTCACCGTAACAACATCCGAACCGCTGATGCCGGAATCTATCGTAATGTCATCGGCTCCCGTAAATGCCTTAAACCCGCTAAGCTGGGCGATTGCCGCCTCGGCATTTGGCCCCACCATATCCATCCGCTGGGGCCGGTACTGGCCGCCGATGAGTAGTATCTGGTGCTGGCTCATTTCGTTAAGACGGCTCATGAGATAAAGTGAGTTGCAGATTATAGTTATGCTTTTCTTCTGGGCAAGGTAAGGGATGATCTCATAGCATGTTGACCCCGCCTCAAGATAGATCAGATCGTTATCCTTGATAAGGCTTGCAGCCAGCTTTCCCACCACCCGTTTGGCCGCCAAATTGCGCGTCTGGCGATATCGCACCGAAATATTCATCTCCGGCGGAGCCGTAAGAACCGCCCCTCCGTACGTCTTTTTGATAAGCCCGTTCTTTTGCAGACAC
>MHYB01000005.1:1906-6691 GCA_001824635.1 Planctomycetes bacterium GWF2_50_10 | reverse complement strand
CATCCTGCCGTTTAGACGGATCTTTTCGAGAATCTGCTGCTGACGTGTTTCCGCAAATAGACCCATATCGCACCATTAGAGTTGAACCACTGCTTTTAGATGCCCGCAAGGCATTTTCTGCTCTGCTTTATATACAAAACCGAACACAATCTAGTCTGTTTTAGTACTCAAGTCAAGCAAATTATGTTCGTTTTGTTTCGAATTGGTTTCTATTTCAGTCAATTTGGTTTGTTCCAGACGCCTCTTTCTGTTATATTCAAAGCCGTATTACTATCTAAAAAAGTTCAAACAGGAGCTATCAAATGAGCGTCACAGACCTGAGAAACCAGCCCGTCGCAAAGATCAATGATTTGATCAAGAAAAAAGTTGTTACTCTTGAACAGGTAAAAGATTGGTTGCGGAGCATATATGAAATAAGGTTCTTTGAAGAGAAGGTCTATGATCTCCTCGGCCAGAACGTGATCAAGGGTGCATCGCACCTTTACGCCGGCGAAGAGGCGGTAGCGGTCGGGGCGATAGCTGCTATGGAAAAGGGGGACGTCATTGGTTCGACTCACCGTGGCCACGGTCACTGCGGAGCGGTTGGCAATAAATATGCCGCAAATAATGCAGAAAGACAAGACCACTGGAACAAAATGATGGCCGAGCTGATGGGCAAAGAGACGGGCTACTGCAAAGGCAGGGGCGGCTCGATGCACATTGCCGATGTAGATAAATGCCACAACCTCGGCTCAACAGGTATAGTGGGCGGAAACCAGCCCCCGGCAGTCGGGGCAGCCATGGCCGAAAAATATAAGAAAACCGGCAAAGTCGTTCTTTCGTTCTTTGGCGATGGCTCAACCAACACCGGCACCTTCCATGAATCCATGAACATGGCATCGGTACTGGATCTGCCGCTGGTTGCGGTTGTTGAAAATAACCTTTACGGAATGTCCGTGCCGTTTTCGGGTTCGGAAGTGCCCGGAACTGTGCGAGCGAGCAATATAGTAGATGTCGCCGACCGAGGCGCGGCTTACAATATTCCCGCCATGATAGTTGACGGGCAGGATGTAGTGGCGGTATTCCTTGCCCTGCAAAAAGCTATCGAAAATGCCCGCCAAAACAAGATGAGCATGGTCGAAGCCAAGACTTACAGATGGTACGGCCATTCGCGTTCGGACCCAAGGGAATACCGTACCAAAGATGAGGAAAAGGTCTGGAAGGAACGCGACCCGATCATCGTGCTTTCGCAGAAACTCATCGCCGAGAAACTGGCGACGCAAGCGGAACTCGACGCGATCAAGGACATGGCTTTCAACGAAATCGAAATTGCGACAAAGTTCGCGATCGAAAGCCCAAATCCAAACCCGGCTGAGCTGGCCATGGATGTTTATGTGGAAGAAAGCTATCCCCAGGCCATGATAGATGCCGAAAAGCTCACTGCCGCCAAGATGATGACGATCACTGAAGAGTTCGAAAAGGCAGTCGCAACAGGTACCGGCAAGAGCAAAAAGGAAATCGCCGATAACGCCAAGGCAGCAATCCAGCAGAAATATGGCGTGGAAATAACCACCATTGGAAACGCACTTGTAGCTGCACAGAGCGAAGAGATGCGTCGCGATAAGAACGTTATCATCATGGGCGAAGACGTGGGTCTATACGGCGGTGCTTACGCGGCGACCCGTGGCATGCTCAAGGAATTCGGTGAAGAAAGAATTATTGATACAGCCATATCCGAGGCGGCGATAACTGGTGCGGCCGTCGGAGCGGCACTGAGAGGTCTGCGTCCCATAGCCGAGATTATGTACGTTGACTTTATCACAATCGCCATGGATCAGCTCGTGCACAACGGAGCCTATAACCGTTATATGTTTGGCGGCAAGGCCAAGGTGCCGATGGTCCTGCGAAGCGAAGGCGGCGTGGGCAGGTGCATAGCGGCTCACCACAGTGAATCGCTTGAGGCATGGCTGATGCATGTGCCTGGGCTTTATGTTGTAATGCCTTCGACTCCTTATGAGGCAAAGGGTTTGCTCAAGTCGGCTATCCGCTCAGATAACTGCGTTGTGTTTATCGAGCACAAGGCGACATACGGCCAGCTTGGAGCGGTACCGACAGAAGAATACACGATACCGCTGGGCGTGGCTGATGTGAAGAAGACAGGTAAAGATGTTACAATCGTAAGCTACAGCAGGATGGTGATGTGGTGTCTCCAGGCCGCCAAGAAACTCGCCGAAATGGGCATCGACGCGGAAGTGATCGACATTCGCACCGTCAAGCCGCTGGATATAAAGACGATCGCAAATTCGGTACGCAAGACCGGCAAGCTGGTAGCCGTAAGCGAGGGCTTCGCGATGTGCGGCGTCGGCAGGGAAATCATCGGCCAGTATATGTCGTACAAATTCGAAGATGGCCGAAGCGGTTTTGATTATCTTGATGCCCAGCCGATAAGCATGGCAGGCGAGGATGTACCCCCGCCCATGGCAGAGGTGCTTGAAATGGCATCGATACCCACGCCGGACAAAATTGTGGCGCAGGTAAAAGCGATTTGCGGAAAATAGTATTTAACAGTTTACAAGAGGCAGTTTGCGGGTAGAATCAGACCCCTTTACGGCTGCCGGAAATGAGAACGCAATGGCAACAGAAGTAAGATTGCCCAAGCTGGGCCAGACGATGGAAGAAGGCACGGTCGTGCGATGCTATGTGAACCTTGGCGACAAGGTTTCGCGTGACCAGGTGCTTTACGATATTGAAACTGATAAGGCTACTATCGAGATGGAAGCGTCCGCAGACGGGTATGTAAAACGCATACTTGTCGAGATCGGCCAGACCATTCCGGTGGGTGATGCGATGATGATACTCGGCGACAAAGACGAGGTCATATCGGATGATTACGTCCGCTGCCTTGCGAAGGCATCCATAACGGATGCGGTAGAACAAAATCAGCCCGGCACTCAATGTGAATGTTCGGGAACGTGCAAACAAGCGGCGCCGACCGTTACTCCTCCTCCTCCTCCTCAAACGGCGGCGCCTTCTCTTTCTGCTCCAGCCGGGGCTGTAATCGTCGAACTCCAGCAGCTTGGCCAGACTATGGAAGAGGGCACGATAGTAAATTGCCATGTTAAAGTCGGCGATGAAGTGCAGCGCGGACAGGTGATCTTCGATGTCGAGACTGATAAGGCTACCATCGAAATGGAATCAACCGGTGCGGGCTTTGTCAAAGCGATACTTGTTGATGTTGGCCAGACCGTTCCTGTCAGATCGCCTGTAATAATTCTTGCTGGCAAAGACGAACAAATTTCGTCCGAGTACGTACAATCCTTGAAAGGCGCTAAGGCAGGCACTGCCGGCGCAGAAAAACCTTCTATTCCGGTCGGCGCAGTTCCTCCTCCTCCTCTGGCGGCGGCCGGATCCTTAATAACAACCCCGTCGGCTATCACAAGCCGGCGGGTTTTCGCTTCCCCGCGAGCTAAAATGGCCGCAACGGATCGAGGTATCGATCTTGCGACTATTATTGGCACGGGGCCAGACGGCCGGATAACCGAAAAAGACGTACTCACAGCAAAGGCCTCCACATCGCAAGTTTCGCAAAAACAAGCGGTTACAGCTGCGATGGGCGAACCAAAATACAAGCTTGGTCAGCGGATCGAAACCAGCAAGCTCCAGAAGATCATTGCCGCCAGGATGCTCCAGTCTAAGCGTGAAATACCATGCTTCTATCTCAATTTGCGTGCGGACATGACAGACCTTGTCAAATATCGCGAACATATCAACCGCACCGCGGCCGTGAAAGTGTCTTTCAACGATTTCATTATCAAAGCGATGGCCATGGCACTCAAGCAGTTCCCGATCATGACCGGCCAGCTCGTCGGCGACCATATCCAGCTTGCAAGTCAGATCGGCGTCGGCCTTGCGATAGCCGTAGAAGATGGATTGATCGCGCCAATACTGAAAAACGTGGATCAAAAGAGCCTCCAGCAGATCGCTGCCGATAGCAAGGCGATCATAGAAAAAGCTAAAGCCAACAAGCTTTCACCTGCCGACCTCGAAGGAGGCACAATTACATTGAGCAACCTCGGCGCATTCGGGATCGAATCATTCATACCGATCGTCGTGCCGGGCCAGTGCTCAATACTGGGAGCGGGCAAAATAAGCGATACCTGCATACCTATGGACGGCAACATAATGATTCGCAAGCTTATGAGCATGACGTTGGCCGTGGATCACAAGGTAGCCAACGGCGCATACGCCGCCCAGTTCCTCGATTACACCCGCAAGCTGCTTGAAGATGTGAAAAGTTTTGAATAACCAACACATAAACTGTTAGCAAAAAACTGTTGTGTGTTTGGAAAATGACGCTTGGTGAAAAAAATTAAGGGCACATATAAAATTGTGCCCTTTTTTATTTTCGAGATGCTTTTGTTAGTGGGGCAGTTAAAGTCCAATAAAACAGACATACCGAGGGCGTTTACAGGGGTCTAGATAAAAGTGCTATAAAAAACGGCCCGCAGCTGGGCCGGCAAAGGTTATTATCGGCGCCGTCCCATAAAAAAGAATAAAGTTTTTGGGATTTTTGTGCCGAAATTTAGTATAAGGTGCCTTTATTAGTATTAATAAACGCTTTCAGGGATGATAAAGCTCTTAAGGACGGGACCAATGAGAACTATCGCAGTGATCAATCAAAAAGGTGGTTGTGGTAAGACCACTATTTCAATAAACCTCGCAAGTGCTCTTGCGCATGCCGGTCATAAGACTTTGCTTGTGGATATGGATCCGCAATCGCATTGCGGCCTGGGCCTGGCGGTTCCG
>MHYB01000005.1:337-1751 GCA_001824635.1 Planctomycetes bacterium GWF2_50_10 | reverse complement strand
CGTCGAAGAAGGCGGACGCGTATTCACGGTAAATTTAAAGGAAAATTTGAAATGGAGCGACGGCAGTCCGCTTACCTCGGATGACGTCGTGTTCACGGTACACACCGTGGAAGACCCGAACACGCGCTCTCCTTTTTTTAAAAACTGGCAAGGAGTTGTTGCGGAACGCATAAGTGAGTTGCAAGTCCGCTTCTCACTCCCTGTTCCCTATACCTTCTTTCTTGAGAATGTTAAGCGATTTCCCATCATTCCAAAACACATCTTTGGCAACATACCGCCGGCGAATATATCTCTTTCTTCGTACAATCTCTCTCCTGTTGGTAGTGGACCGTATCGCTTCGATATATTCAATCAGCGAAAAGACGGTTTTATCACGGAATATCGTCTTATACCGAATGAGTTTTATGCGGGTAAAAAACCGTTCATTAAAAATTTCTCGTTTTTGTTTTTCGAGAACGAGGAGAATCTCTTAAACGCATTTCGCTTGCGTGAGATAAATGGATTTGGCAGTACAGTCCCCTCTAAAAACACGCTCCCCGCCTCTTCGCAAGTCATCACCGAACGCATACCAATGTTTCGCTATTACGCCGTATTTTTCAATCAAAACAATAATCCGGTTTTGAAAAACAGCGATGTCCGCAAAGCGCTTCTCCTCGCGACGCCACGCGAGCGGATTGCAAACGAAGTATTCAGGGGGGATATCCTTTCGATAACGGGGCCGGTTTTCTCTTCCTCGGCGGGTGAAAATGATTTTGGAACCTACGATCCGGAAGCGGCACGTGGACTTATTGAAAAAGCGAAACTTGATCCGATAACATTGAACCTCACAACACCGAATATCGACTTTATGCAAAAAACAGCGAATATATTGAAACAAGCATGGGAAGACGCGGGCATCGGTACGGTAAATGTGGTGTCCATGGACCCAAAGGATACATTAAACATGGCGATTAAAACAAACAACTACGAGGCGCTTCTTTTTGGGAACATACTTGAAAATAAAAGTGATCTTTATCCTTTCTGGCACTCATCGCAACGCATGTATCCGGGATTGAATCTTTCTCTCTATCAAAACAGCAAAGCGGACACGATCATGGAAAATATACGCCAGACGATGGATGTGGAAACGATACCGGACATGCTCGATGCACTGAATACAACGATTAAAAAAGATTCTCCAGCCGATTTTCTCTATTTGGTTCCTTATGTTTATGTCCACTCTCCGGACATGCAGGGATTCTCCATTCACGGAGACGGTGGCGTAATCGCCAATCCGGCAGAGCGTTTTGATAACGTGACCGAGTGGTTTGTAACCTCCGCACGTATCTTGAAATAAGAAAAATCTGTATGAATTATAAAAATTACCGAGATTCACTGCTTTCTTTCTCCCGACAATTCGAAAAAAAGGCGCTCC
>MHYB01000005.1:0-234 GCA_001824635.1 Planctomycetes bacterium GWF2_50_10 | reverse complement strand
GAAAAAAGAAATTCGCCTTCCTATACCCCTCGTCGTATGGAAGAATTATCATCTCCCTGAAACATCTTTCAATCGTCCACTCTTTATTTTTTCGTCATTCTCCGGAAACACTGAAGAAACAATCTCCGGACTCACCGACCTCCTTTCGAAGAATGGTAAGAAAAATTTTCTTCTTGGTGTGGTCGGAACGGGAGGAATACTAAAGAGCCTTGCAGAAGAATACGGAATTCCCCT
>MHYB01000004.1:2659-7978 GCA_001824635.1 Planctomycetes bacterium GWF2_50_10 | reverse complement strand
CAGGGCTTCGACTCCAAGTGTGCTGATGCCGGCCGCTATGCCCATCAGGATCATGATGGCAAGACCCATCCAGTATGCGCTGAAATTACCTGTAACAAGGCCCGCGAGGATATTAAGCGGTGCTCCGCCTTCCTGCGAGCACTTTACGACGTTGCGGACGTGCGCACATTCAGTGGAGGTGAAACGGTTTACCAGTTCAGGTATTACCGCGCCTGCCAGTGTGCCGCATGTAATGATCGATGCCAGTTTCCACCACATCGTGCCGTCGCCCAGGCCGGGGATCAGCAGATAGGAGGCCAAATAAGTAAGACCGATCGAAACAAAAGACGTCAGCCATACAAGCGTCAGAAGCGGTGTTTCAAAGTTAAAATCAAGCGAATTTGCGAATCTCGCCTTGGCTATCGCCGCGTTGATCCAGTATGAAACTGAACTGGCGATGATCATTACAAGACGCATTGCGAATATCCACACCAGCAGCGAGACTTGTATATTGCTCGACTGAAGTGTCGCGTCTGCTATTTGCTGCGGCGACGCCATATCATGCGTCACGCCGGCCGGCAAAAACATGCCGGGCGTAATTGCAAGCAGTATGAACGTGATAAGAGCCACGCCTGTTACGCCGTACGTTTCAAAACCATCAGCGGTTGGGCCTACCGAATCACCGGCATTGTCACCGGTGCAGTCGGCTATAACGCCGGGGTTGCGTGCGTCGTCTTCCTTGATCTTGAAGACGATCTTCATCAGGTCAGAGCCGATATCGGCGATCTTAGTGAAGATACCGCCGGCAATACGAAGCACCGAAGCTCCAAGTGATTCGCCAATGGCAAAGCCGATAAAGCACGGACCCGCATAACGTACATCAATGAACAGCAGGATGCAAAGCATCACGAAAAGCTCGATACTGATAAGCAGCATGCCGATCGACATACCCGCCTTGAGCGGAATCTCGTATGTCGGGAATGGCTTGCCGCCAAGCGATGCGAAAGCCGAACGGCTGTTTGCAAACGTATTGATACGCATGCCGAACCAGGCCACCGCGTAGGAACCAAGAATACCCACCAAGCTGCATGCCAGAATGATCAGCACCGTCGTCTGGGGCATGTGGCGGAGTTTCCAGAAGTATATTTCCATTATGATCGAGACCAGTACCCACAGAACCATAATGAATTTGCCCTGCGTGAAAAGATACGTCTTGCAGGTTTCATAAATGAGTTCGCTGATCTCCCGCATTGACGAATGTACCGGCAGGTTGCGTATCTTGCCGAATTGCACGAATCCAAACACCACGCCGAAAGCGCAGATTATCAGACCGCCCAGCAGCAGGTTGTGGCCTGATACTGAATTATTAAAGAAGTTGACTGAATTCAGGTCGGGCAATACGAGATCGGCTTCGCTTGCTGTTGCGACTGGCGCACTTAACAGCAATACGAGGCCGGCCAGGATCAACACGATCCCCCTTGCCAAAGAGTGTCTGGACTGTGTCTTCACTTTACTTTCTCCTTAAATCTAAACAAAAACGTAGACACGTTTGAATACGCTGAAAATGAAATTCGTTAAACTGTAACGAATCGAACAAGCATTTCAAGTAATATTTACTCCGTCACAAATATTTTTCACGAAATATCGGCAAGTTCTTGACAAATTCTATGCGGGAATTAACATTGCGCTCACTTTTAATGGATGGAACAGTGAATAAAGCATTAACAGCGGTATTGATGACCATTTTAGGATTGTGCGCCACAGGCTGCCAGTCTGGCGTCGGCGTAGGCTCATTCAAGGGCACATTTGACGTTTATTTCACCGGACAGGCGATTGACGCTAATTCTGGCGATGGCTTGAAGGAATTTACAGTAGATATATCGCTGGGCACTAAGCCTTGCGCCACAAAGGTCGTTGCCGTCAACGGCACGGAATACTGCTTTGCCTTCAAAGCCACTACTATCAACGGCACAACATATTTCCGGGATGTCGGCCTTTTCGACTATCGTTCGATAAGCGTTCTTGGCCCAGGCAATGAGTATTTATTACTTGAAATAACAAGCCCAGGCTATCTGAGCAGGAAAGTCAGGATCCCCAAAGACAAGGTGGCAATAGACCAGGTAAACGTCGCGGATATCGTCCTTACACCAAAAGGCTTTGACACAGACGGGCAGTAACTATTTCTCCGAGTTCTCGGCGATCTTGTCGAGCTTTGCCCTCATATCAAATTCAAGATCTTTCAATATATTTTCGAGGCATTCATTGAGAGCCTTCATCAGACCGTCGGCGCTAAGAGTATCAAGCAGGGTTTTTTCAGTATAGGTTTTGTGAAAAAGCACTTCATTGTTGCGCGTCAAAAAGAACTGGATCGCCGCAACAGCCCCGGGCTGTGATTTGTGCGAAAAATCACCATAAAGAGCAAATATATTCGCCTGCAGGACAACAGCATTTTTGCCCGCATTGCCGTTTACATATTCAAAGAGATCCGACTGGCTCATCCACTGCCTGGTAACTTGCGTAACCAGATCAGTTGGCGATATGAGAAACTCATTATAAAAATCCGTTTCGAACTGGAACCGGCTCTTGCGATAAACCAGTGATTTTGAAGCGAACGCCGGGTTTATCGTAAACGGTTCGACTTTCAATCGCAAATGCCCCGGCTCCTTGGCAAGCGAAGCAGGGCGGCTGATATCCAACACAAATCTCTGTTTGTTATAAGACTTCTGGCCGCAACCGCCTACGACCATGACCAACATTAGCAATATCCATAGTGATCTCATTTGTAAACCTCCGATTGTGGTGGCTCTTTGCTGAATATGACGTTTGAAGGGTTTGCCTTCAGATTTTCTGTTACATCATTGAGGTTCTGAAGAACCTGGCGCATCGAATCCAGCGTCGTAGAAAGTTGCCCTGACTGTGCTTCAATAACCGAATCCACCCTTGTAAGGGTCGTGTTGAGGTTCGCAAGCACCAGGGCCACATTGGAATTATTGGCGTCGATCTTTGGGCTTGAGAGTATCTGCTGTATTTGCCTATTGCTCTGGCGGGCTTCTGCAAGCAATCCGTTCACCTGGTCACTCACTTTCCCAACTGCTGCGTCTTTTACCGCCTGCTGAACCGAAGTTATCGTGTCTTCAATTTTTTTGCTTATCCTGTCAATATCCACCTTTTCCAGCTTAAACAGGATTTTATCTACCGAATCTTTAAGCGTCGTAAACTGCCCCGGCGAAGATGGTATATAGTAGTTTTTGGGCCGCCATCCGATCGGCATCACGCCAAAGCGGTTGGGATCGAGGTAATCAGCTTCAAGGGTGGCAAGTCCCGTCAGCAGTTCAGACGAAAGTCTAACTCGCATGCCGGCGTTAATAGCCCGTTTGAGCCGTTTCTCAAGCTGGGCACGTCCAAGAAGCGTAATTCCAGGCTTCTCGATTGAGCCTACAACCATGACGTATCTTTCGTACTTGCTGAAATGTGAATCCCTGGGCATGTTGTATTCATCCGAGACAAAAGCGATCCGCTCAACTTGGCCCACTTTCACCCCGCGATCCTTTACTGCCGCCCCCACGTTTAGCCCGCTTACCGACTCGTTGAAATAAGTTTCAAAATAGATCTTCTGTTTTGTAAATATCCCCGCGCTGAAGACGACTATCGCTCCTATAATAAGGATGATCGAAAGGACGACGAATACCCCGATCTTGAAATAATTCGGTTTATTGCTCATGGCTGTGTCTCCGGTGTTTTTTCGCTCTGGCGATTGAAGAACTGGCGTACGAACTGATTGTCGCTGTGATCCCGCAGATAGGCTGGCGGCCCTGTGGCGATTATTGTCCGGGCCGAGCGGTCGAGCATAATAACCGTATCCGCAATTGTGAAAATGCTCGGCAGTTCGTGCGTGACTACCACGAACGTCACGCCCGTTGATTTGGACAGCGCCAGTATCAGCTCATCCATCTGGGCAGATGTGATCGGATCCAGCCCCGCCGAAGGCTCATCAAGAAATATTATTTGCGGATCAAGTGCCATTGCCCTGGCAATGGCTGCTCGTTTTCGCATTCCGCCGCTCAGTTCCGATGGCATTTTCGATCCCGCAGCCGAAAGCCCGACGAGCTTTAATTTCATCCGGGCGATCATTTCCATGGCATCGGGCGTAAGGTTTGTGTATTCCTCCAGCACCAGGCTGATATTCTCGATAAGGTCCATTGAGCCGAAAAGTGCCCCGTTCTGATACATCACCCCGATTTTCTGCAGAACATCCCGCCGTTCTTTGCCCGCCGCCGATACTATATCTATCCCGTCGATGAATACCGAGCCTCTCGCCGGTTCAACCAGCCCTATCATGCTCCGCATCACCGTTGTCTTGCCGCATCCCGACCCGCCCAATATCACAAAAACTTCGCCAGGCCTGATGGAAAAATTCAGGTTCTCCATAATTATAGTCTCGCCATAGCCCACAGCCAGGTCCTTAACAACTATGATTGGCTTGGCGTCTGTTATCATTTATAACCCCAAAAAGTAATATAACACCGCGAAGACTCCGTCAACTAACACTATCGCCACTATGCCGCTTACCACCGCTCGCGTTGCCGAATCACCAACCGCGCTTGCCCCTGTGCCCGTACCCAGTCCGCGAAGGCAGCCTATCCCGGCAATTAGAAATCCGAACACGAATGTCTTTGCAAGGCCCCCGAATATATCGCCCAGATCAACCGACCCCTGTATTTGGTTGTAAACGGTGATCGGCGCAAATCCTATAGAGATCATCACGATTCCCGCGCCGAGCATCCCGAAAAAATTATTGAACATCGTCAAGAGCGGCAAAACAAAAGTTGCCGCGATAATTCGCGGTATAACCAAAAATTTCACCGGGTCTATCCCCATCGTAACAAGAGCGTCGATCTCCTCGTTGATCTTCATCGTGCCTATCTCCGCCGCGAATGCCGAGCCGCTCCGTGATGCCAGAACAAACGCAGTTATAAGAGGCCCAAGCTCACGGAAAACAGAAAGCGCCACAAGATTGGCAACGTAAATTTCCGCTCCGAACGCCTTCATCGCGATTGCGGATTGAAATGCCAGTATAAGCCCGATCAACAGGCCAAGCAGGGCGGTTATTCCGATAGCATTTGCTCCTGCTTTTTCGGCGATAAGAAATGTATCGCGCCATCGAATTGAAAATGGCCGCAGTAATGCCGCCGATAACTTCGCCGCCAGTTCTCCAATAAAACTAAGCTTATTCCCCCACGACCGCACCAATCCGGTTACCGCCATCCCGATCTCTGTAAACATCCTTGTCATCGCCGGCTCCTGCGGCTCCTGCGGCGGGGGCGCTCCCGGGTCGAACAT
>MHYB01000004.1:446-2651 GCA_001824635.1 Planctomycetes bacterium GWF2_50_10 | reverse complement strand
GCTTTTCGTATTCCACCCCCATACCGCGAATTTCAAAACTTCCTTTGGCATCCTTCTGCACATTTTTGAGTTCAAGCAGCATCGCCAACCCAGCCCCATCGAAATACCGGGCATTTGTCGCATCCACAACTAATGTGCCTGGCTTATCCGCCCGAACCTTGCTCAAACAGTCAGGCCATAACTCCGCAGCGGTAATCTTATCGAGCCTGCCCGGAAGGGTCAGCACACCGACTTGATCTGATCTTTTGTATTGCAGTTTCCCCACTTCCATCCACCCCCAGGTTGATGTTGCCGTGCAGTTGCTATCCTATGCATTATCTCTTGCGAATGTAACCTCCAAATACGCCCGGAATAGCTTCGATTTACCTTACATAAAAAGGCGTACGCCTATCACGGGCCGCCAGACCGCGCATTGACTTTAGTTTCTATTTTGTGGTATGTTTGTTCCAGTACTTGTAGAAAACTTTTGGTTTTTATTAATATCTCTGTGTTCTCGGTGATCTCTGTGGCTAGGCGTTGAATTTGTTTCGGATTTCGAACTTCGGGCTTGTGATTTTCAGACAAAGGGGTGACCAATGAGCAGATACATACTCACGGCAATATGTGCGATTTCGATTTCACTGCTGCAGGGCTGTAAAGTTGAGACTGCATTGTACGATACGGCAAAAATCTATTCAGGTGTCATGGAAGGTGAGCAGGAAGTGCCAAGTATTACGACCAGTGCCCACGGCCGCATCACGCTGGACATTCGCACTGATGCAAATAAAATGTATTACGAACTCATCGCAGGCCAGATCGAAAACTTAATCGATGCGCATCTGCACCTTGGTAAAGCAGGTGAGAACGGCCCTGTTATCGTAGATATATATCCTGGATTTAAAAAGCCGGGGCAATTCAACGGAACATTATCTGAAGGAACCTTCCAGGCCGATGCCCTCACAGGTCCCATGAAATGCAAAACAATACCCGACCTTGTCACCGAGATCAGGCGAGGCAATGTTTATGCAAATATCCAAACCGATGCCCACCCCGCAGGCGAGATCCGCGGCCAGGTGCGTTGACCTATCTCATCACCCAGCGTTTGGACTCCAATACCAGCCCATCACGATCCCGCAGAGCCTTATCGCCAGGGATTGCGTACTCAAGCTCAAGCGTTTTTTTAAGTATAACGCCCACAGGCTTGCCGCTTTCATCCATCTGCGTCGGATGATCGATGATCACTGTTTCATTGCTCAAGCCGGTGATGTATATCTTGACCGTGCGGGCATTGGGATCGAAATCCGGAAAAACTATCGCGATATCCTTCGCGTTATCTTCACCCTGCAGCACCACATTACCTACCGCCTCGAAGGATTCCAAAAACGGATAACGGCTGCGATGCCTCTGCTTGATCTTGTCGAATACTGACCTGCGAAGCCCCTCGTTAGCCTGGTAGCTCTTGTATGTATCCGTCACAAGCTGGGCCGAAGGATAAAACTCCACTTCCTTACCAGTATTATTTGTGACCGTTGCCAGGACATACCAGAACTTCTTAACCCCTTCGCCGCCCACCCTCATAACTAGGTTCTGGGGATGTTCAAAGCTCACATCCAGCGTCCAAACTCCCACCTTTGCCGCCAGCGTGGGTTCTACCGCCCCCCCGGCACACCCCCCGATACATACCGTAGCTAATACTACGAACAATCTCGAAAAATTCATAACTGCCTCCTAAAACAAATACTATTATTCCGTGTAAATATAAAGAGCGACTGATTTTACATCACAATCGCGATTTCGGGCAAGTCCAAAATTTTCGGCAAGTTTGGCCCAGCCCTTTGACGATATTATAAACTACGTTGTTTAAATGGTTTACAGAATAATAAAACGACTTATAGACCTCATCATTTCGCTGGCGGCCTTTATATGCCTCCTGCCGTTACTGCTTATTGTCTATATACTTATACGCCGATCCGGCCCTGGCCCAGCCATCTTTTCGCAAACCCGCGCCGGCTTAAAAGCCGCCCCCTTTACCCTATATAAGTTCCGCACCATGCGCACCGACGCCGACCCCTTCGGCCCAAGCCCCAAATCCGGCCAGGATAACCGCCTCACCCCCATCGGCCGCTGGCTCCGCGAACATTCCCTCGACGAACTGCCCCAGCTGGTAAATGTTATCAAGGGCAATATGTCCTTTGTCGGTCCCCGTCCTCTATATATTCAGCAGAT
>MHYB01000004.1:162-431 GCA_001824635.1 Planctomycetes bacterium GWF2_50_10 | reverse complement strand
TTACCACAAACGCCGCCTTGAGGTCAAACCCGGCCTTACAGGCCTTGCTCAGGTAAAGGGCAGGGGGAACCTCACAATAGAAGATAAGCTCGATCTGGATGTTAAATATGTCCAGACAGCAGGCCTATTGCTTGACTTTAAAATCCTATTTGCTACGCTGGGTGCTGTTCTCGGCAAAGCCGAAATATACGAAAACAACTACTCAAAATCTCAGCGTACACGGGGGGAAGAAAAATGACATCCAGGATATCGCTCGCGCTTTTGTTTAT
>MHYB01000004.1:0-147 GCA_001824635.1 Planctomycetes bacterium GWF2_50_10 | reverse complement strand
CAGCCTTTTCGCACTCGAACCAGACCAGGTCGCGGTAATCGCCAACAAAAACTGTCCCGAATCGCTCGATATCGCGCGATTCTACTGCGCCCAGCGAAATGTTCCAACCGCCAACATTCTTGAAATATCCCTGCCTTGGCCCGCTTC
>MHYB01000003.1:10909-13241 GCA_001824635.1 Planctomycetes bacterium GWF2_50_10 | reverse complement strand
TTTAGGGGGGCTTGGTTTCGGCATGAAGTGGAACATGGGCTGGATGCACGATACGCTGCATTATTTTTCAAGCGACCCGGTTTACCGCAAATACATGCACAATGAGCTGACGTTTAGTATATGGTATGCATTCTTTGAAAATTTCGTGCTGGCGCTGTCGCATGATGAGGTGGTGCACGGCAAAGGCTCGCTTATGGGCAAGATGGCGGGGGATGACTGGCAGAAATTCGCTAACCTGCGGCTGCTGCTTAGCTACATGTACGCCCACCCCGGTAAAAAGCTGCTGTTTATGGGGATGGAATTCGGGCAGTGGAGCGAGTGGGATCATGACAGGAGCCTGGACTGGCATCTGCTGCAATACCCCCAGCACCAGGGGGTGCATAAGCTGGTGGGGGTTTTGAATCATCTTTATAAGTCTATCGGTGCGATGCACGAGGTGGATTTTGATCAGGCAGGTTTTCAATGGCTCGATCTGCATGATGTTAGCAACAGCGTTTTGAGCTTTTTGCGGAAGGACAGGAGCGGCGAGGGGCAGGTGGTAGTTGTGTGTAATTTTACGCCGGTGGTGCGGCATAATTATCGTCTTGGGGTGCCTCGGCAGGGGTTTTACAGGGAAATGTTCAACTCCGATTCAAAGGATTACGGCGGTTCCGGGCAGGGCAATATGGGCGGGGTGGAATCACGGCCTGTGCCGTTCCATGGGCTTGAGCAGTCGATCTCGATGAGTTTGCCGCCGCTTGGGGCGATATTTTTCGAGGTGCCGGCTGTAATTAACAAGGCGGATGTGAAATCCGAGGCAAGTTGATTAAGATCGTAACGGCATAAACAAGCTGCCAAGGCCTGACATATCAATTCAGATCGAATTATGAATTAATTTGAAATTATTCAAGAAAATCTCTGTGTTTTCAATTGCCAAGCTGTAAGGTGGTATTACAATTATCGCCTTGTATGTATTGGCTAAGCGGCTGTAAGAGGCGGTATGGCCAAAGCTTTCAACATAATTATGCCGATATACGGTTAGCGTATATCCACTGACGGTGAAAGTCCGTAAGAACGCCCGGCGGTGGTTTGAAGTAGATTACGGTTTTTTGAAAGGTTTCTTTTATGCATGATCTCCGGTTGGCCGATGAGGGCGACGGCTCGTCCAGTTCAGATCAGCCTCCCTCTGGTAGTTTGGCCACAATAACCGCCCCGTGCCGCTCAAGCATCGAGTTGGCATGTGAAAACAGGATCAATACTCAAACCGACCGATGGAACGACTGGCGATGGCACATGGGCCATCGGATTCGCACCGCATCGCAGCTTTTTTCGTTTTTCCCCGCACTTAGCGCAAATACCGAGCTTGAACAGGTAGTGCAGAAATACCCGCTTGCGATCACACCTTATTATGCTTCACTTATCCGCAAGGCAGACGCGAGCGACCCGGTATTCGCTATGGCTGTTCCGCAAATGCAGGAATTGACCAATCCGCCATGCCTTAGCGAAGATCCCCTCGAAGAACATGAAGACATGCCCGTGCCGGGTCTTGTGCATCGTTACCCGGACAGGGCACTGCTTATAGTCACAACCACCTGCGCGATGTACTGCCGTCACTGCACCCGCAAACGCGTAGCGGGTACCCGCGAGACATCGATTTCGCCTCGCAGACTGGGGCAGGTTGTGCAATACCTCAACAATCACCCGGAGATATCGGATGTGATCATTTCCGGCGGCGACCCGCTGACGATGGGTACCGAGCTTCTTGAGACCGTGCTTTCGGCGATCCGTTCGGTGCCGACGGTACAGGTTATACGCATTGGGACTCGCACGCCGGTCGTGCTGCCGATGCGGATAACGGATGAGTTGGTCAATATGCTCAAGAAGTTCCACCCGATATGGGTCAATATGCATTTCAATCATCCAAATGAAATATCGCCCGAATCGGCAGCGGCTTGTGCAAAGCTGGCCGATGCCGGGATACCGCTTGGCAATCAATCCGTGCTGCTTAAAGGCGTAAATGATAACCCGGTTGTGTATGAGCAGCTTTGCAGACAGCTCATCAGGATGCGGGTAAGGCCTTATTACCTGTTCCAGTGCGATCTCGTTCGCGGGGCAGAGCACTTCCGCACGTCCATCTCGGCGGGCATCCAGATAATGGAGTACCTCCGCGGGCGTCTTAGCGGTATGGCGATACCTACATTTGTTGTAGACGCACCGCACGGCGGAGGCAAGATACCGGTGCTGCCCAATTACATAGTAAGCACCAGCCCGACACATACGGTTTTGCGTAATTTTGAGGGTCTGCTGGTGGCATATCCTGAACCTGGTTTTGCGGCGGCGGCTGCTCCGGCCA
>MHYB01000003.1:9260-10899 GCA_001824635.1 Planctomycetes bacterium GWF2_50_10 | reverse complement strand
CGGCAAGGCATCGGTTATATGGCCGGCCAATATGAGACGCACCAAACGCAGGGCAGAGCGTAAATATTCCAATGCCGGTTCGATACCGGAACTGTTTCAATAATTTGACCTACATGAAAACAGGGGGCACGTTATTATAAGTGCCCCTTTTTTATTGGTGAAGAAACCATGTTGATCGCACTTACTTACGATTTACGCAAAGATTATATCGCGATGGGTTTTTCGCCGGAGGATGTGGCAGAGTTCGACTCCGAAGAAACCATCGACGCTATTGATAATACGATCAGGGGCCTGGGGCACCAGACGGTGCGGGTGGGCAATGGATGGAACCTGGTCAAGATGCTAGCCGGCGGGGCAAGGTGGGACCTTGTGTTCAATATCGCTGAGGGGCTTTACGGCACAAGCAGGGAGGCACAGGTGCCTGCCATCTGTGAGCTTTATGGGCTGCGGTACACGTTTTCCGACCCGCTGGTGTGTTCTGTAACTTTAGATAAATCTATAACCAAGCGAATAATCCGTGATCACGGGCTGGCTACGCCAGCTTTCGCGGTGGTTAGTACGATGGCAGATGTGGAAAAAGTTGACCTTGGCTTTCCACTCTTTGCTAAGCCGCTTGCGGAAGGTACCGGTAAAGGCGTTACCGATGCGAGCAGGGTGCTTGACCGCTTGCAGTTAAAAAATATCTGCGCAGAGCTGCTGGTTAAGCATAATCAGCCGGTGCTGGTTGAGGAATTTTTGCCGGGGCGGGAATTTACAACTGCGATACTTGGCACAGGCTCGGATGCTCGAATACTGGGTACGATGGAAGTTGAGATAATCGACAAATCCGCAGGGTCCATTTATTCATATACTAACAAAGAGCAGTGCGAATCGCTTTGCAGGTATCATTATCCCACGACTGATAAGCTGGCAAATGAGGCGGCGGCACTTGCGCTTGCGGCTCACAAGGCGCTTGGCTGCCGGGATGCTTCGCGGGCGGATATCCGCTGTGACAAGACCGGCAGGCCCGCTTTCATGGAGATCAATCCGTTGGCGGGATTGCATCCGACGCATTCCGATTTGCCTATGATCGCGACGGCTCACAATATTTCTTACGCAAGCGTGATAGGATCCATAATCGACAGCGCCTGCAAACGGAAGGTTCCAACATGCAAACATCTGTATTAGTATTATATAACCAGCCCGAAACCGCGGGTCACAGCGAGGCGGGAGTGCTTAACGAGGTTGCGGCGGTTGGAGCTGCGCTTGATAAGTTGAATATCAAGCACCGGCAGGTGGGTGTGCATGACCTCAAGGAAACAGCCGATATTCTTGGCCAGTGCGATGAGAAGGTCGTTTTTAACCTGGTGGAAGGGTTTAATCACAATATTCACGATGTGAATTTTGTGCCTGCCCTGTGCCGGTCGCTGGGCAAGGCTTATACCGGTAATGACACGCCGGCGCTTTCAATTTCGCTGGACAAGTGGCAGAGCAAGCTCGTGCTTGAGTCGGCAGGACTTCCGGTTCCTAAGGGATGGGTTGTGGCGGTAGGGCACAAGGCCAATTTGAAATCGCTGGGCAAGGGGCCTTTTATTGTTAAGCCGGTCGCGACCGATGCCAGTGAGGGCATAGATTTTCATTCCATAGTCGAAAAAGCCGG
>MHYB01000003.1:8894-9231 GCA_001824635.1 Planctomycetes bacterium GWF2_50_10 | reverse complement strand
TACATAAAGATTTCGGTCAGCCCGCGATAATCGAAAAATACATAGACGGGCGGGAACTTAATGTCTCCGTGATGCAGGTGGGTGATGAGGTTCGCGTGCTGCCACTGGCGGAAATTGATTTTGGTGCATTTAAAAAGGGCACGCCCAGGATAGTCGGTTACGGTGCCAAATGGCATGAGGAAAGTTTTGAATTCAACAATACTCCGCGAATTATTCCGGCGCCGCTGGATAGCAAAATCGCTGATAAGGTGCGGTGGCTGGCTCTGGATGCATGGGGCGCACTTGGCTGCCAGGATTATACGCGTGTGGATTTTCGGCTCGATAAGAAAAATAATCC
>MHYB01000003.1:8200-8882 GCA_001824635.1 Planctomycetes bacterium GWF2_50_10 | reverse complement strand
GGTGAATCCTAACCCGGATATTTCGCCCGATGCAGGTTTTGCGGCGGCGCTTGCGGCGGCAGGGATCGATTATGCTGACTTTATTAAAACGATGGTTGAAAACGCGGCAGGTCGGTTGGGTACGGTTTTGATTGAAAATAAAGCTAAGGCCAGCGATGTTAAGTCGCTTCGCCCGTCTACGACTTCAGATAGAACCACGGTGTTGGAATTTTTGAAAGCTACGAGCTTTTTCCGGGCGGACGAGATCGATATCGCGATGGAAGTCCTCGATGAGGCAAACGAGAAGGGGCCATCGGGGCACTACAAATCCTATGTGCTTAAGGAAAAGCAAAAGGCGATAGGCTGGATCTGCTGGGGGGCGACGCCGTGCAGTATCGGAACTTACGATATTTACTGGATCGCGGTCGACCCGGCCTTTCAGGCCAAGGGTGTCGGCAGCAAATTAATGAACTTCGCTCATGAAAAGATACGTCAATCTGGTGGTCGCCTAGCGATTATTGAGACATCCGGCAAGCCTATTTACCACCCGACACGGAAATTTTACCTTAAACTGGGGTACTGCCAGGCGGCTCGCGTTCTGGATTTCTATGGGCCGGATGACGACAAAATCATATACACTAAAAGAGTGTGAAATAGTATTGCCAAACAATGACAGGTTAATTATAAATTGCAGCATTATAAT
>MHYB01000003.1:0-8117 GCA_001824635.1 Planctomycetes bacterium GWF2_50_10 | reverse complement strand
CGTAGCAATCATAGCACCATCCTCCTCCTCCTCCTCAGGTGCGTGTAACTGTCCCTTCTTTTTTGCGCCTGAATACCCCGATTTAAGTACCCTGCCAGCCTGAGCGATTGTATAATTCCGCTCTAAATGGATAAAGTAGAACACAAGGAACGTGAGCATTTTTTTTCGCAGGCCAAGCTTCAGGCGGCGATCACGATGGTTTCACGGATTTTGGGACTTATTCGCGATGTCGGCATAACCAGGCTTGGTGCAAATGCCAGTACCGATGCGTTCGGCATGGCGTTTCAGATACCGAATCTTTTTCGCCGGTTATTTGGTGAGGGTGCGCTGGCTTCGGCGTTTGTGCCTGTTTTTACGGATGTAAACGAAAAAGAGGGGTTTGAAAAAGCTTCGAAACTGCTGGCCAATGCGCTGGCGCTGCTGGCGGTATTTCTTTCGGGCCTGTTGCTTATTGGCGAGATCGGGTTTTTTGTTTTTGCTCTTTTTCCCGGCCCGGAAGATCGACAGCTTTTCGCGATGCTGGCGCTGATCATGTTTCCATATATGTTTACGGTTTGCCTGCTGGCATTGTGCTCGGCGGCGCTGAATAGTCGTGGCCATTTCGCGTACCCGGCTGCTGCGCCGATCGTATTCAATATATTCGGCATCGTAGCGGCGTACTTCATCGCTCCGTTTATAGCTGATCTCAGCGGCAAACTTGTGATAATCGCGTTTAGTGTCGTAATCGCCGGTGTGGTTCAGCTTGCGCTGGTATTGTGGCTGCTCAATTCATCCGGTTTTGAGATTCGGCCTAAAATAACTCCGCGAGAGCCGGGGATAAAACCCATTCTCATTCTGCTTGGCCCCATGCTTTTGGGGCTTGGGTTCCTTCAATTTTCCGAGTTTCTCCAAACCTGGCTTGCCTGGAATTTACGAGCTACTGACGAATCACAGGGTTTTAAATTGCTGGGCTATTACATTGCTTACCCCCTGGATGAAGGCGTGATAGTTCGCGTTAATGCCGCTCGCGCGTTCTATCAGCTCCCGCTGGGTGTGTTGGCAGTATCGCTGGGTGTGGCGGTTTTTCCGCTGCTTAGCCGGTATGCTTTGCGAAATGATACTGTAAACCTCCGCCAGGCGGTTAATCGCGCCCTGCGGCTTTCGCTTATGGAAGGTCTTGCTACTGGAACGGGGCTGTTTCTTTTGGCTGAGCCTATCATGCTTGCGTTTTACGCGTCCGGTAAGCACAGCCGGTTTACGCCGGCCGATGCCGCACAGGCTGCTTATGTACTTAAGCTTTATGCGGTGGGAATGTGGGCGTATTGCAGTTATCAGATATTGGCCAGGTCTTTTTATGCACTAAAAGATACGCAGACGCCGCTGAAAATTTCATGCTGGCTGGTGGTGGTGAATTTTATAATAATTCTCACGCTCATCTGGATACCAGCCATAGGGCCGGGCGTATTTGGTCTTTCTACCGCAATTACGTTTGCGATAAATGTTTCGATACTTATTTATCTGCTTCGCAAACGGCTCGGTGCCCTTGATGGGCGGCATGTTTTTTACAGTGTGTTGAGATCGCTTGCGGCATGCGCTGCAATGGCGGGGGTTGTGTATGCAATCAGGTACTACATGGCGGGTGTTTCGGCTTGGTATGTTCTTGCAGCGTGCGTTCC
The DNA here is from genome assembly GCA_001824635.1 of Planctomycetes bacterium GWF2_50_10. GTDB lineage: Bacteria > Planctomycetota > Phycisphaerae > Sedimentisphaerales > GWF2-50-10 > GWF2-50-10. The sequence continues at coordinate 6,462 of MHYB01000003.1, read as the reverse complement.
GGCTGGCGGGATTACGTTTATAGGTGCGGTGATGTTGATGAAATCGCCGGAAATCAGCGAATTGCTGAATCGTAATTAGGCCAGACGCAACTTTATTTGCAAAGACAGTACGGCAGTTCCTCCATTGGTTCGAGGCGAGTGGGCTTTTTGATCTTCTGGGCCTGACCTGTAGCGGCCAGGAATTCGTCTATGTCCCAAATATCCAGTGCGCTGGGCCTTTGCGGGTCGGGCCCAGCGATATAAATTTCGTCGCCGGGCCTGGCGATGACCCTCATTCCCGTCCCGCGGAGCATAGCTTCAACGCAGGCGTGGTTTGGAGCCCACCAGTTGGTTTCATCGCCGGCAAGGGCATTTTCGATGAACGCCATCTTCGGCCAGCCGGGTTTGAGCATTTTGTCTCGCTCAAAAAGGCCCAGGTCATTGCAGCTGTAAATCTCATCGCCCGGCATTGTAAGCGTTTGAAAAACCAGCATTTTGCCGCTGATCCTGCTCACAATATCCATCGCCAGCATAGGGTATCTCAGGTGGTACATCACTCCCAAAAACAGCACGATATCAAATTTTTCCTCATGGCGGGACAGTTCATAAACCTGCATGTTCCTGAACTCAGCCAGGTTTGAAAGGTCGAATACCTGAGCTGCCCAGCGCGCCTGGTTTAAAAATAATTCCTCACGGTCTATTCCCAGTACTTTGGCGCCGCGCCTTGCAAGTTCGAAACTGTAAAATCCAGCATTGCAGCCTATATCCAATGCGCTTGCCCCATCTAAATTCATTGGCAGATAAGGTGCTATCTGATCCCATTTGTTCTTTGGGAAATCACCGAGCGGATGCGAAGGCGCGGTTTGAAAGCCGCCGGGTAGATGGAGGTTGTGGAACCACGGCCCAAGGCCAGCTATTTTCTCCCTGTTCACTTCCATGTCCTGCTCCAATATATGTGATCAGAATTTATCCCTGTCCCAGTAAGGCTCAAAACCGTAATAGTTGAAGATATTTCTGCCCCATTCCATATTGCTCATGTCGGGCCAGTGGTTTTTGTCGAAGGCTGGTGCGTTCTCAAGCGTTTGCTTATCGATATCGACTATAAATACCTTCTCGTCGAAATCATAAGTGAGCGTATCGAAAGGCACGGCATAAAGCTTGTCGGCGATGCCCATAAATCCGCCAAACGACAGCACTGCAAACGCCAGATATCCCGAATCCAGGTCGATCATCAGTTCTTCGATATTGCCCAGATCCTCACCCTCGACATTGCGAACCTCGTCGCCAACCATTGTTGAAGCCGAAATAATCTGCCTTTCCATGGTCGTCCCCTTTTCTGGCTAATGCCTGAAATGGTTTATTGTACCGCTTTGAGTGTTTCAATAGCGGTTACCTCCGGGTTTTCCTGGCCGAAGCCCGGAGCCCGGGCGAAATCGCCCCGTATAGCTTTTAATGCAAATCTTTCATTTTCTATTTCTTTCTGAGTCCTGATGCCAAGTCTGCGGAATAAAGGAACCGGCGGGCACCAACCCTGAACCGCATGCTGGAACAAGAACGCGCCGACGGCAATCGGGAGCACAAAAAATTTCTTGTTTGCCTTCATGCCCAGTACCAAGCCTGTCAGGCCAATCATGGCGGCGTTGGCCTCCAGTGTGCGCTCGATATCCCATTCGGCGTCAAGTTCATTGAGCCTTTTCTGTATCTCGGCGGGGTGGGTGGCGTATTTCGCCACGTTCTGCTGCGTATGCAGCCTTATGCGTTCGTTTATCGCGTCAGATGTGCTCTTTTGTACACGATCAACTGTGGTTGGAATGGCTCTTCTGAAGTTTATCATTGTTTTCTCCAATTTTAACCGTTGACGATATAACCTCCGTTTGGATGCAAAGTCTGGCCGGAAATATAACTTGAGTCTTCGGACGCAAGAAATACATAGCACGGGGCGCATTCTTCGGGCTGTCCGGGCCGTTGCATGGGCACATCTTTTCCAAAGTTTTCAACCTTTTCTTTTTCAAAAGTCGATGTGATCAGCGGCGTCCATATCGGCCCGGGTGCGACGGCATTAACCCTGATACCTTTTTTTACCAGGGCAAGCGCAAGTGAGCGGGTAAAAGCAACTATCGCGCCTTTTGTTGAAGAATAATCCAGCAGATGTGGACTGCCCCGATATGCGGTTACGGAAGTTGTGTTTATTATTGTGGACCCTTCCTTTAGATGAGGCAGGGCACTGCGCACGAAATAAAACATCGCAAAAATATTCGTCCTGAAGGTGCGTTCAAGCTGCTCGTTTGTAATTTGTTCGATGCTTGCTTGTGGGAACTGCACGGCAGCGTTATTTACCAGTATATCAAGCCTGCCCAGTTCGCTGATCGTTTTGCGGACGCACTCGTCACAAAAGCGGTCACTCGATATATCTCCGGCAATGGAGATACATTTTGCGCCTGCTTTTTCGACAAGCATCTTTGTTTCGGCGGCATCGCTGTGCTCATCATAATACACGATGCATATTTGGGCACCCTCTTTCGCGAAGGCTATTGCTACAGCCCTGCCGATGCCGCTATCGCCGCCGGTTATCAGGGCGACTTTGCCTTTGAGCTTGCCCGCGGCTTTGTAGTAGTCTTCGCCTGAAGCTTGCGGCCTGGGCGTCATTTGCGATTCGATCCCGGGCTGCTTTTCTTGCTTCTGGGCAGGCTGGGTTTTGGGCCTGGCTTTACCCATAATTTTCTCCCGTTCCGAACTATATATGCGCCTTGATCTCTTTTTTATCTTTCTGGAACTGTCTGCCTATATCATCGAGCTGTTCTTCGTCCATGAAGTCCTGGGCCATATCGAATACTGGGCCTTCCTCTTCGGACATGTGGTGCTCGATATTTTCTTTGAGTACCGTAAGTTTGGCATCCCAATGCTCGTCGCTCTTATCGAGCTTCTGGAGTTCGGACAGCAACAGCCTGACGACATGATGCTCTTCGAGAGACTCGATCACCTTGTCTTTGGCCTGCTCAAACAGCTGGAGGGCGGGGTAAAAAGTGTGTTCCTCGGCGGTAGCATGAATTTCTATTTCATTATGGAGCTTTTCAAAGAGACTGTCCTTGTTTTTAGAAGCCTTGTGCCTGGTTTTTTCCAGCTGGTCGAAAATATGAAGTATTTTTTCGTGGTCGTTAGTAATAAGTTCAAAAATATCCATATTACCCCCTTATTAAAGAATTTTACTTTCAGACAGTTACAGCCCCGTGCTTTCAATAGATTAAAAATGGCATGTAATGTCAATGCTAAAAAAAAACCGTGTTTTTATGAAATTTATAAGATTTTTTGTTGAAATGTTAGTTTAAACGAACTAAGTTTTGTACATAGAACGTATATGTTGTGGAAAAGCTATGAAAATAGAATATGACAAACTTACGGCATCGCTGGAAGATTACCTTGAAGCGATATACCTTATAGCCCAAAGCTGTGCGGTTGCGCGGTCAAAGGATATAGCTGAGGCACTTGGGGTGGCTAAACCTTCGGTGACAAGCGCATTGAGGACGTTGGCGTCGCGGGGACTTATCAACTACAAGGCGTACGGTTATGTGAGTCTTACAGAAGCCGGGACCGAGGCGGCTAAGGGTATTGTTAATAAGCATAGCATAATACAGGACTTCTTTTCAGATGTGCTGGGTATCGAAGCCCAGACGGCCCAGACGGCGGCGTGTGAGTTGGAACATTCACTTGGGCCGGCGATAATCTCTAAGCTGCTGTCGTTTGTGGAGTTTATCCGAAGCGACGATAACGGCGGCAGGGGCATATTGGAAAACTTCAAGGCGTTCCACAACAGCAGGACGCTTAATGAGCAGAATCAGGAGCAGTATGGTAAGCAGCACTAAACCACTTTCGCATATAAAGGACGGCGAAAAGGTTAAATTTGTCAGTGTCGAGGCGGGCAGGGGGCTTAAAAACCTTCTTGCGGCCATGGGGCTTGTCCCAAACACCGAGTTTTCGGTGGTAAAAAATGGGGGCCATGGGCCGATGATCCTGGCGGTTAAGCATTCCAGGCTTGCGCTGGGGCGGGTAATGGCGACAAAGATCATGGTAACAAAGTGCCTCCACAGCACGCTTGCGAAGGGTGCGTAATGATCCAGGCGATCACGGCCAAGGCGCAAAAGACGATAACCATTGCCCTTGCTGGTAATCCGAACAGCGGCAAGACCACGCTTTTTAATCACCTAACCGGTGCTCATCAGCATGTTGGTAATTATCCCGGCGTGACTGTTGAAAAAAAAGAGGGCAAGACCAGCCACAAGGGCAGTGAAATCGCTGTGATCGATCTGCCTGGGACGTACAGCCTGACGGCTTACAGTATCGAGGAGCGCGTTGCGCGGGCGGCGATAATCGATGAAAAGCCCGATGTGATAGTCGATGTGGTGGATTCGTCGAACCTGGAGCGGAATTTATATTTAGCCACGCAGCTTATGGAAATGGAACTGCCGCTCATTCTCGCGTTTAACATGGCTGATTTGGCCAAGGAACGCGGTTTTTTGTTTGATCTGGAGCATTTGAGCACACTGCTGGGTGTTCCTATCATTTCAACAGTTGGGCGAACGGGGCATGGGGTAGCCGGGCTGCTTGATAGGGTACTGGAAGTTGCGGATGGTTCTTGTGCGGGGCAAAAGAGGGAGATCAATTACGGCAAAGAGATCGAGGGAGCTATCGAACAGGTGCTTCCTTTAATAAGCCAAATCCCGACCCGTTATGCGGGCAGCCCCAAACGCTGGCTGGCGCTCAAGCTGATAGAACAGGATAAGGAAATAGCCGAGGCGTTTGAAGATGCCAAACTTCTGGCCGCGGTGGATGAAGTGGTCAAGAGGCTTACGGTTTTGCTGGGAGAAGGGCCGGAGGTGGTGATAGCGGAACGGCGGTATGGTTTTATAAGCGGGGCCTGCCAGGAGTGCGTTAAAACGACTACCGAGATGCGGCACGATGTTTCGGATATGATCGACACGATAGTGACGCACAAGGCACTTGGTCTGCCGATATTCCTGGTTTTGATGTATTTCGTTTTTCAGCTTACCTTTACTGTCGGTACGCCTTTTGTGATGCTGCTTGAGAAAATTTTTGCTGCGCTTGGAGCAGGGATTTCGTCGTTTTGGCCTGCCGGGTCGGATAGCCTGGTGCGGTCGCTGCTTGTAGATGGAGTAATAGGCGGAGTAGGCGGCGTGCTGACGTTTTTGCCCAACGTTGTGCTTTTGTTCATGGCCATAGCGGTGCTTGAGGATACGGGGTACATGGCGCGGGCGGCGTTCGTCGTTGACCACATAATGCACAAGATAGGTCTGCACGGAAAGAGCTTTATACCCATGCTTGTCGGCTTTGGCTGCTCGGTGCCGGCGATAATGGCAACGCGGATACTTGAGAGCAGGCGCAACCGCCTCACGACCATAATGGTAATTCCGTTGATGAGCTGCGGGGCGAGATACCCGATTTACGCGCTGATCATACCGGCTTTTTTCCCGCTCAAATGGCACGGGCCGGTCATGTGGCTTATTTACGTTACTGGGATAGCGCTTGCGGTGGCGGTGGCAAAGATTCTGCGGCTTACGATTTTTAAGGGCGAGACGATACCGTTTGTTATGGAGTTGCCGCCGTATAGGATGCCTACGGCTAAGGCGCTGGTGATACATGCGTGGGAAAGGGCCAAGCTTTATCTGCAAAAGGCTGGTACTACTATACTTATGGCATCTTTGATCATGTGGGGGGCGACGAATTTTCCGCGTTGGGAGGGTGTAGTGACGGTAGAGCGCGGGGGGGCTGAGAGTGTTACGGCGGTGGTCGAAGGGTCGGCTGAGGGTGGGGTGACGGTAGGGCGCGGGGGTGGTGAGGCGGCACAGATGCAGCTTACACATTCAATCGCGGGCAGGGTGGGGGCGTTTATCGAGCCGGCGATCAAGCCGCTTGGGTTTGACTGGAAGATAGGGACGGCACTGGTGGGGGCGTTTGCGGCAAAGGAGATATTTGTTTCGCAGATGGGGGTGGTTTTCGCGACTGACGGGCAGGGTAACCAGACGCTGAGAGACAAGCTGGCGGAATCGTACAGCGGTTTGACAGGATTTTGCATAATGCTGTTTTGTCTTATCGCGATACCGTGTATGGCGACGGTTGCGATAACAAAAGCAGAGACGGGCGGCTGGAAATGGGCGTTATTCCAGCTTGGCGGATTAACCGTGCTGGCGTATTTGGTGGTGCTTATAGTTTATCAAGTGGGGCATGGGCTGGGGCTTGGGTAAGCTAGGAATTGATTATTGATTACTGATTATTGATTAGTGACCTGTGGGGTCGCTGCGCGACTTTTTTTAAGTATCCGATAACTTTAAAACAAATTCTTGACTTGTCTTGCATTGCATACTATCATGCATTGCATAACTTGCAATACAAAGGAGACCTTCCATGAAATTTGAATCCCAGCTTTTTTGTCAACCGATACTTAGGTAACACTTTGTACCGGGCACATGG
>MHYB01000002.1:44164-44906 GCA_001824635.1 Planctomycetes bacterium GWF2_50_10 | reverse complement strand
GGGGTATGGCCGTCCTATATATGGTCATGGGACGGGGCACGGGCTGGGGTTGGAGGTGCATGAGGGGCCGGTGGTGAGCGGAAGGAATAAGGGGAAATTGCGGGCGGGCGAGGTGATTACGATAGAGCCTGGGGTTTATATTCCTGGCGAGTGGGGGGTGAGGATAGAAGATGATGTTTTGGTAACGAAGGATGGGTGCGAGGTATTGAGTCCGGCGGCGGGAGAACTTGTTACATTGATTATTGATTAATGATTATTGTAAACAATGGCCGTGATCTTGTGGCGGCGGTGGTGTAAACTGGTCGTTTTGCGGAGTAAAAAAATGGAACAATCGCAATTTAAAAACCTTGTACAATGGTTTAATTCTTATGTGGTCGGGATGTACGGCAAAGATGAGTACATAAACGCAAATCTTAAGCTGAAAGAGGAGCATTCAAAACGTACTGCGGCGGAGATGCGGTATCTCGGTGAGAGTTTGAATCTCAGGCAGGAGGAGAGGTATCTGGCTGAGGCGATAGGGCTGCTGCATGACGCTGGGCGGTTCGAGCAGTTCGTGGCGTACCAGACTTATGTTGACGCAAAGAGTACCAATCATGGGCGGCTGGGGATAAAGGTGCTGCGGGAGGGTTTTGTGCTTGAGGGGCTCGACCAGACGGAGATGAGCGTAATCGAGACGGCTGTGGAGTATCACGGGGTAAAGGATCTGCCAATGGGACTGGCTGGCAAGAGGCTGCAGTTTACG
>MHYB01000002.1:37271-44020 GCA_001824635.1 Planctomycetes bacterium GWF2_50_10 | reverse complement strand
AGCATGGATGATTTCCGGCTTTTGCAGCTTGGGTGGGTTTTTGATATTAATTATACGCCGGCGCTGAGGAGGATACATGAGAGAAGGCAGCTGGAAGAGATCGGGCAGATGCTGCCGAATACGGTGGAAGTGCAGACGGCGGTGCGGCGTGTGCTGAGCTATGTTGAGGAGAGGCTTTCTAAAGAATAGGGTTCAGCGTTGAGCGTTCAGGGTTTAGGAGGGAAAGACCGAGAGAAGGTGTTAAAGTTTTTTGGCGGCGGAGGTGATTTGTTTTTGCATCTGGGGGAGGATATCTTTTGTTGAGACGGTCGCGATTTTTTTGCCAGCGCGGTAGATGAAGGCTTTGTCTTTGCCGCAGCAGACGGCGACATGGGCGTCTGCTGCTTCGCCGGGGCCGTTGACGATGCAGCCCATTACGGCGACTCGTAAGGGTTTGTGGATAGATGCAAGTATTGTTTTTACTTTACGGGCAAGGACGACGACTTCTATTTGCGCGCGGCCGCAGGTGGGGCAGGCGATTAGTTCAGGCTCGGTGCGCGGCCTTATGCCAAGCGAGGTTAGAATTTCGTTTGCGATCTTGATCTCTTCGACGGGGTCGCCGGCAACGGAGACGCGGAGGGTATCGCCGATGCCTTGTGATAAAAGCGCACCAAGCGCAGCGGCGGTGGGGACGGCGGCGTCTTCGGGGATGCCGGCGTGGGTGAGGCCGAGGTGGAGGGGGTAATCGAAATTTTCCCTGAGGGCGCGATTTATTTCTATTGTGCGAGTGACATCGGAGCTTTTTGCGCTGAGGACGATCTGGTTGAAGCCGCGGTTCTCAAAGAGGCGGATGTAGGATCGCATTTCTTTTAGCATTAAAGCTGTGCGGCGGGCGGGGGGGGTGTCTTGGCCGAGGTCGCGGATAGAGGCTTCGTTTATGCCGATGCGGATGGCGACTTTGTTTGCTTTGGCGGCGTCGATGATGCTGAATATTTCGGACCTGGTTTTGATGTTGCCGGGGTTGAGGCGGATCTTGGCGACACCGGCTTCGATAGCTTCGAGGGCGCGGGCGGCGCTGAAATGGATGTCGGCGACGACGGGAATCGGTGAGGCAGGGACGATCTTTTTGAGTGCGGCGGTGTCGGCGGCGGTTGGGACGGCGCAGCGTATTATTTGGCAGCCTGCGGCGGCGAGTGTTTTGATCTGGGCAATAACGGCGTCGGCATCGGAGGTGGAAACCTTTGTCATGGACTGGATGGTGATAGGGTGTGCTGATCCGATCTTTACGGGGCCGACGGAGACGGTTTTTGTTTTTGCTCGCTTAATCAATTTTTGCTCCAAATCATTAATAAGTCACAGAGGTAAATATAGTGGAAATGGGTTTGGGTGCCAAGAGAAATAGCTGAGAAGTGAGAAGTGAGGACAGGCGGGAGACTGAAAGAAAGCACGAATTCCGAAATCCGAAACAAATTAGAAAAGCAAAATGAAAGCAAATTAGAAATAAGACGAGGTAGGTCGCTTCGCGACCACTTTCTATGGATTCCTCGGCCTCACTTCGCTGTCGCTCGATTCGGCTGTCGGAATGACAAGTCAGTGGAAATTCAAAATGTAAAGTTCAAAATTCAGATTTGTGGAGTCGCTGCGCGAGACCATTTCATTGACTGGATCCCAGCCTGCGCTGGGATGACAAGTCAGTGGAATTTCAAAGTGTAAATTTCAAAATGCAAAATTGTGGAATCGCTGCGCGCGAGCTATTTATGCTGGATACCCGCCTGCGCGGGTATGACAAGTCTCTTATTTACAGGGTGAAGCATTGATTTTCTAAGTGCGTAAGGGCGAATACAAAGACAGGAGACAGAAGACAGAATACAGAAGAGAGAATACAGAAGAGAGAAGAGAGAAGAGAGAAGAAGAAAAACCCCCAGGGCGAGCCTGGGGGCTAAACGTAAATGCGAATTTGGCGGTTATTGGGGGGTTATGGGGGCGGGCTGCTGTTTTTGTTTCTGCTGCTGCATTACCATTTCGAAGGCCTGCTTTATTTCCATCAGGTGCTGCTTGGGGATGACTACATAGCCATCCATCTGAGTTTTGCTGATGTCGCCGGCGAAGGCTATGTCGCTGGAACTTTTTACCTGCTTGACGGCGTCGGCGGGGAAGGGCAGTTGGGGGCTGATGAGGGCAACCATCTTCATCAGGCGGAGGTAATTATAGGTGCCGACGAATTGATGATCGTTGACATCCGGGATGAGAGCGATGGAAGAGACGATGCCCTGGGGAATTGTTGCGGATTTTGCCTGGGCCTGGTCGATGAGGGCGTTGGTGTTTTCATTTACATCTGCGCCGCCGGTGAGGAGGGCGAGGCCGTTAACCATAGCAAAAGTCTGAATGAAATTCGAGCCATAGAACTGCATCATAGCTTTTGCCTGGGCAGAATTGGGATCGACGGCGGTCTGGCTGACTTGCATAACATCGATCGGTATGCCTTTATAAGTTCTGGCGGATTTTTGCATCGAATATTGAATGTTGATCCCGAATGTTTTAAAGAACTGCTGCCAGACGGGGACTTTGGTCATTTCGACGCCTTCTTCGACTACTTGTCTGAACTGCGGTTCATCGCTGACTTGGAGGACGTAGGTGTAATTAAAAGGCGGGGTGGTCTTTTCGGCGGGGTTGACGGCAAAGGCGAGTGACTCGCCGAGGCTCTGGATGGATTTGCGTGTGAAATCCATGATATCAGATCGCAACTTTGGTGTGAAATCCGGTCCAAAAGCTGGCGCGAATGCATCGACCATCATTTCGTAGGATTTGATTGTGAATGGTTTGTCAATATTATACGACATAGTCATGAACGAATCGGCGGGCATGTAGGCGAGAAGCTGGTGGCCTTTGACATCGGACGGTTTGGACGTGGCGAGCAAGTTCGCGAAGTTTGAATCGGGTATGGGAGTGATGATCTTGTGCAGAGAGATCATATCAGCTTTGAAGTTGGCTGAGAGCGAGAAATCGTTGGTTTGGGAAGCTATGGCTTTGACGACATTGAAATAGGCAGCGATAATGGGGCCCATGGTTTTGGCCTGTGGATTGTTAGGATCTGTTGCGGCGTTCTGTGCCTTATCCAGGCCTGAGCGGAATTGGTCGCCATAGAGCTGCATCACATTTTTTATATCAGCCCATGCCCATACTGAAGAGGTGTCGTCGGGCAGGCGGGATTTTATTTTGGATGAGAGGGAGGAATCCTTTATTGCTTTTGAGAGGCTCAGCGTGTCGGCATAGCTTTGGCCGGGGGCGAAGAGGGCGTAGTCGCCGGTTGCTTTTGCGATGAAATATTTTTTAGGGCCGATGGTGGAAATTCCGTTGGCATCGGGTTTTGAGGCGGATTTGTTTTCGGCAAGCAGTTTGGCATAATCAGCTACCGGCAGGAGGCCTGCGACGATCAATTTCGGGTTTTTATCTTTTGCGGCCTGATCCGCCATGCCGAAGATAGCAAAATCGGAACGGAAATCTATTCCTGTCATGTTTGCATCGCCGAGGGCGTTTGCTATCTGCATGCGTCCCATCATTGAAACCGCTATCGGCATGGGCGAGAGGCCGGTGAGGAACTGGTCTACTGACCCAAGTGTGTATTCCATATTATGTACACGGACGACAAAGAGGCTGTCTGCCGGAACGGAATCGAAAATTTCGGCAGGGGCGGCTGTTACAAAAGAAGAGACAGCAAGAACGATAGCGAGGCTGAGCTTTGACGACCTGGACATGGTTATCCTCCCAAATTAGATTTTGATTTGAAACCATGATAACTAAAGGGAGGGGGAAGGCAAATGAAAATTCTGAAGGCAACAGGCAAATAGAAGAAGTGCGGAAGTGCGAAGAAGGGTGCTCAGTGCTCGGTGCCCAGTGCTCGGTTAAGAAAGTGCAAAAAGTGCAAAAAGTGCAAAAAGTGCGAAAGTGTGAAAGTGCGAAAGGTGTGAAAGTGTGAAAGGTGCGAAAGGTGCGAAAGGTGGGAAAGGGGCTTGGGCAAGAATAATCGTTATGGGACGTTGGCGTGGGGGGGTAATGTTTGCAATTATTTATAGATGGGTAGGGAGCGCGTCTAAACGGGGCGGGCGGCTGCAAAAGTGCGGTTTGGTCCGAAAACATACGGGTCGGTTTGCGGGGAGTGCATAAAGCAGTGAGGTCGGAAGGCCGAATGAATAGAGGAAGTGATAGTATGGACAAAATACGTAATAACATAACCGGCATTGGCAACGGAGAGCGCGGAGCGTTTACGCTTGTCGAGATACTTATCGTTGTGGTGATACTTGGTATCGCGATGACGATGGCTGTGCCTATGTTCAGCTCGGCTGGTTCGGTGCAGGTGGATTCGGCGGCGAATATTATCGCAAGCGACCTGGAGTATGCAAGGAGCATGGCTATTACGAGGCAGCAGAGTTACGCGGTGCTGTTCAACGCGGGCACCGAGAGCTATGAGGTGCTGGACCATAATGGCACAGTTATAACACACCCTGTCAAGGGATCCGGGTTTGATTACGCGGTGAATTTTCCAAATGAGCGAGGTCTTGGGCAGGTTGTTATTGCAAGCGTCAATATAGATGGCGGGAGCAAGATCGCTTTTGATTATATAGGCGCCCCCTTTAATGAGGGCGGCACTGAAATGGGAGCCGGCGCGATAGCGATTTCCGCGGGCGGTATAACCAGGACGATAAGCATAGAGCCTGTTACAGGGTATATCAAGATAGAGTGATTAGAGATTAGTGATTAGAGATTAGAACGTTGTGGCAAATGATGGATTTTTTGAAATATAACAAGTTTGGACCTATTGGGCTGGATATCGGGCACGATTCCATAAAGATGCTCCAGCTTGGTTTGAGGGGCGGGCAGGTGAGCGTGTTAGGAGCCGCCAAGAGTGAGGTTCGGCTTGAAGGTGCAGGCAGCAGGAAGATCGCGGGGACCAATGCGATAGCAGGGATGTATATACAGGGGGGATTCAGAGGCAAGAATGTTATTACATGCCTGTCGAACGAAGATGTGAAGGTCAAGAGCATTCGCACCGAAGCTTGCGATGAGAGCACGCTTGATGAGAAGCTTGTATCTGAGATAGCGCCAAGATTCGGGCTTAACAATGATACACATGCAATACAGTACATGATAGCGGGGCGGGTGCAGCAGGGGGATGAGTTCAAGAACGAACTGCTGGTGTTCTCGGTCGAGAAGGAAATCATAAAATCACATATTGAGATGATCGAGGCGGCTGGTCTTGTGCCTGTGGGGATAGATACTGTTCCCTGCGCGATGTTCCGCAGCTTTGAGCGGATAATGAGGAGGCACGAGGACAAGGACAGCGTGAAGGTTTATGTTGATATAGGCAGCAGCTTTACGACGGTGGTCGTCGGGCGCGGCTTTGAAATAAGTTTTATTAAGCAGATACCCATGGGGGGCGAGAGCATCAATACTGAAATCGCCGGCAAGCTGGGTATAGACGGATCGGCAGCGGCGAAATTAAGGGCTAAGCTCAATGACGAGACGGGGACGGTCGACCAAGCTACGCGTGATTCTGTTGCCAGCGCGATGGGGCCTGTTGTGGAGCAGCTGGCGAGAGAGATATCGCTTTGTTTTAAGTACTATTCAGTGATGTTCAGGGGATCAAGGCCTGTTAAGGCGGTATTTTCGGGCGGTCAGGCGTATCAGCGCGAGCTGATGGGAGCGCTTGAGAATCAGCTTGGAGTAGAAATTGAAATCGCGGAACCCGTGAGGGGTTTTGATTGTTCGGGGACGTCGCTCGTAAGCACCAAAGGGTGTGAATGGGCAGTGGCGGTAGGACTAAGCCTTAAGGGCTGGGATGGTCAGGAAGCGGCGGCGGGTGCTTATGAAAGAAATTGATTTTCTTCCAGAGTGGTATAAGCATTCGCGGCGGAAGCGGATGAGTTATCAGACGCAGTACGCGGTGATACTTGCGGTGCTGCTGGTAATGGCAGGATGGAGTTTTTATACGGCCAGGTCTGTTTCTAACGCACAGGCTCAAAGCCAGATGAGCAATGAGGAAAGGCAAAGGCTTGCGGCAGCCCAGAAGGAATACAGTGAAATTGAGAAGCAGCTTGGAATAGCGGGCGAGCAGAAAAAGCTGATCGAAAAGCTCGATACGAAGCTTTCGGTATCAGATGTGATGGCGGAACTGAGCCATATAGTAGATTCTCGGATACTGCTTACGAGTATGGATATTACGGCTGAGAAATTGGCGACTCAAGAGGCAGCGGCTTCGACGGTTCGGGTGAGAAATTCCAAAGGGGGCGGCGAAGAGGCGATCAGGTATAAGCTTGTGATTCGCGGGCTGGCAGGTGATGGGTCGGATGTGGCGGGGCTTATAGGCAGGCTTGAGGAATCGGAATATTTTGCCCAGGTGGTGCCAGGGTTTACGCGATCGAAAGATTTGAAGGACATCAAGGCGAGCGAATTTGAAGTGAGCTGTTATATAAGCAATTATGTGATTAGAGATTAGAGATTGAAGAAGTTTGAAAAGAAACAGGTTTGGATTGGTGTGGGCGCGGCGGTGCTGCTGGCGGCATTTTCGCTGCTGCTGTACAGGCCATTGCATGGAAAGATACAGCAGCTTCGTGCGGAAAAGAACCAAGTTGTTGCCGCTGAGAGAGAAGCTGTATCAAAACAGGAAAAGCTGGGCGATCTGAAGAAGCAGCTTGAAGCAGTTAAAAGCGAGGTGGGGAATTTTGAAAATCGGATTCCATCACAGGGCCAGCTTGGTCAGCTGCTGCACGATA
>MHYB01000002.1:35684-37237 GCA_001824635.1 Planctomycetes bacterium GWF2_50_10 | reverse complement strand
TCAGCTTGTGGCGCCAGACGCGGAGGCGGGCGCGGGCAAGCTGATGTGCATTCCTGTGCGGATGCAATGCAGCGGGAGTATGAAACAGATATTCGATTTTTTCAGGGCGGTTGAGGGCCTTGAGCGGATCATACGGATTGAACAGGTGCAATTTAAGAATACGGCGGAGCTTACCGGAGCGGTGAGCATGCACGCGGTGGCGAATGTTTACTACCAGGCGCAGAGCCGGGATAAATGATGCGGTCGAACGAGAAACAATCAGCTAAGCAGTTTGAAGCCATGGGCGCGATGGGGTCCAATCGCAATAAGACGGTTATCGCGATCGTGCTTGTAAGCATTATGGGGCTGATGTGGGCCAGGGTACTGCTTCAGAAGAAGCCCGCGACTGCCCGGGCCGAGACGGCGGTTTTAAAAGAGAACGCGACGAAGCAGGATTCGAGCAAATCCTGCGCGATAAAATATATGATTCTGCCCCGTGTTGAAGGCAGGCACGACGTGATAGGTCGCGACCTGTTTTGCAGCAGAAGCTGGAATAATAATGAGGCGAAGACTAACACGGGCGGTAATTCAATAAAGGAGCAGGGAGATGTTGTTGTCGAGAAAATTCAGATTAACGTGAAGCTTGAGGCGATCTCGTCGGGCGCAAGTCCCAAGGCATTCATAAACGGAATGCTTTTGGAAAAGGGCGGACGGCTGGTTGTCAAGGCTGACGGGAGCAAGTACGAAGTGGATGTAAAGTCTATCACGGACGGGGCGGTAGTACTTGCGGTAAATGGTGTTGAATTTACAGTAGCAATGAGTAAAGCTGTCGAGACTACGGATTGAGAAGGATGCGGCAGTAACTAATTTTTAATTTGGAGTAAATATGAAGTTTACAGATTACAAAAAGATATTGACGGCGGTATTGCTGTCATGTGTTATGACGGGTTTGGGTTTATCTGAGGACAGTAACAGTGTAGTTGTTGAAGAGCCAGTGGCGGCGATGGCTGCGGATCAGAATTCGGCAGTTGTTGACGTAAATGCGGCTGTTGATGGTAATAACGCAAGTGCGCAAGTGGAAACGGCTGTTGTGGAAGTAAATGAAGTGCCTGCGGCGACGAAGGTTGAAAATACCGAGGTGACTTCGGCGGATCTGAGCAGCGGCGATATTCAGTCCCTTACGTTCAAGAGGGATATGAGCATTCGTGATGCACTGCGGTTTTTGGCGGCACAGTACCACAGGAACATAGTTCCTTCGCTGAAGGTGGATGGGCCTATTCCCATAACGAGCCTGTATGATGTTACGTTTGATGAAGCCCTTATCGCGATATGCGGCAAGGATTTCAGATATAACGAAGAGGGCGGTTTCATCAAGGTTTATACATACGAGGAATGGAAAAAGATACAGACAGATATAGGCAGGATGGAGCACAGGGTTTTCACTCTTTACTATATCACCGCGGAAGATGCGGCCAAGCTGATAACGCCCCTTAAGAGTGAATTCGGGTTTATAGCGGTATCGACAGCGGCGGAAAAAGAGATATCTGGTTCGACTAGTAATGGAGCCAATATCG
>MHYB01000002.1:33220-35642 GCA_001824635.1 Planctomycetes bacterium GWF2_50_10 | reverse complement strand
TCAACGATACGATAGTCATGCGGGATTTTCCTGAATACCTGGACAAGGCTGCGGATGTACTGTCGCGGCTGGATACAAGGCCCAAGCAGGTGCTGGTTGAAGCTACAATACTTAGCGCAACTCTGACAGAAGGGTTGGAGTTCGGTATTGATTTCAGCTTTTTAAACGGCATAACTTCCTCAGGCAGACCTAATGGAACGCCTATAGCAACGGAAGGTTTCTCCGGCACTGAATCGGGTAATGGTCTGACGGCGATTGTAACAAGCGGCGATTTTACTGCTGTTATAACGGCGCTGGAATCTATCACGGATACCACAATACTGGCCAATCCCAAGATCTTAGCTGTGAACAAGCAGGAAGGTTCGATGCTTATTGGTAAGAACCTTGGGTACAGAAGTTCGACGACCATAGGCCAGGGTGGCGTAGCGACTGAGGGCGAAGTGAAGTTCCTCAAATCCGGTACGCAGCTTGTGTTCAGGCCTTATATCGGCAACGATGGTTATATTAGAATGGAAATCTATCCTAAGGACAGTACCGCTGCGCTGGATAGGCAGACGGGCGTACCTACGGAAATAACCACGGAACTCAAGACCAATATCATGGTGCGTGATGGTGAGACGATAGTGCTGGGCGGTCTGTTCAGAGATGAAATGACGACGGGCAGACAGCAGGTACCTATTCTGGGCGATATACCTTTGATCGGCCTGGCATTTCGCGGCACCAATGATACGCTGACAAAGCAGGAAGTTATTATTCTGCTTACGCCTCATATAATCGACGCGGCAGGACAGACAAACGGCGAAGCAAGAGCGAATGATGTAAGCCGCAAGCGCTATGGCGCGATGAAGGAAATGCAGTTCTTCGGCAGAGCCAGGATGGCGCAGGATCGGTATATCAAGGCAGTCGATTATTACTATAAGGGTGACAAGGCCAAGGCTCTTGTGGAGGCGGAAGCCATTCTTGCGAGCCATCCCACGAGTTTAGACGCGATGAGGCTCAAGGACAAGATCGTGCGTGAAACAGCGGGCGAGGACTGCAAGGTTACCAAGCGGATCATGATAGACATGATGGACAGGGAAGAATCCACAAACTGGCTTAAACGCTAACAGGAAGGCAAAAAATGAAACGATTATTATTAACAAGTCTGATCATTGGAATGATCATAACGGCGGGAGGATGCGCGCCGACAGCGACAAATGGCAAGGATGCCATGAAGGCCAAGTGGGAAAAAGCGACTTCATTTGCCAAGCTGCCCGCAGCACAGCAGCAGTATTCGCAGGGCAGATATGCCGAAGCGCTCAAGACAGTTAATCAATGTCTCGACGCCGACCCCAATTTTGCGCAGGCCAGGCTGCTTTCGGGAAAGATAATGCTTGCGCTTGGCCAGAAGCAAAAGGCGGCCGAAGAGATCGAGCGGGCCGTTAAAATCGACAGCAAGCTCGACGAGGGTTATTTTTTGCTGGGGCTTGGTGCCGAGGACAAAAAGGATTACAAGAAGGCATGCGAGCTTTACGCAAAGGCGAGCGGTATAGACGCGGCGAATGTAAACTATATGCTGGGGCAAGTGCGAGTGCTTTGCCACGGGGATGATTATGCCGGCGCGGGGGCGGTGCTTGAGAGCAGCATGGAAGCTATGCCAGCAAGTGTCGAGCTGAAATTCGCGGCGGCACAGTTTTATGAAAGGCAGGGCAGGTTCGATGAGGCGATAAGTATGTACAGCCAGGCGAGATCGCTGGAGACAGAGGACATGCAGATAGCTGAGTCGATGGCATACTGCCTTATTCTGATGAATAAATGGGGCGAGGCGGCGCTACTCCTGGAAGAAGTTATCGCAAAAGGTAGCGGGGAGCAGAAGAATGACCTGCGCGAACTTGCCGCGATGTGTTATATGAACTGCGGCCAGTATGGAAAGGCTATAAGGGCTTACAGCAAGCTTGCGGTGACCGATCGCGGCAACGTTCAGGCGTGGCTTAGGATGGGGCAGGCTGCACTTGGGATTAATGACGCTCAGCGGGCGTATGCATGTAGTCAGAAGGCGATAGAACTGCAGGCCGACTACGCTGACGCGATGGTACTTGCGGGGTGTTCGCAATACACTCTTGGCAGTTATACACAGGCGATAGAGAACTTTCATCGATCAGCGGCTGATAAGAAAGTCGGCGCGTTTTCATGGATGATGATAGGCAAGTGTTATCAGAAGAAGGGAATGGCCCAAAACGCGGCGGCTGCGTTTGAGAAAGCAAAGACATACGCTGAGCCTGAGTTGATGGAGTATATGGGTAAGATAATGGTCAGTGGTCAGTAGTCAGTGGTTTTGGTTAAGGAGTGTTGGTTGATAATTGGGAAACGGGCACAGCTTGCGATATGTATGGGCGGCGCGGTATCGAGTTGCACGGGGATGGTATGCGCGTTTGCCGGGGTG
>MHYB01000002.1:21792-33212 GCA_001824635.1 Planctomycetes bacterium GWF2_50_10 | reverse complement strand
TACCGCGGCGGCGGGGGTAATCGGAATAGCGGCGGCAGTTACGGCGGCATACGCATATACATGCATCTGGAACAAGGTGGAAAATGTAAGTGTTAAACTCGGAGTGCCGTGCGGGGCAGGTGGGGCACTGGCGAGCATAGAGAATGTAATAGAACGGGAAAAAGTCCAGGTCGATAAACTCAGATCCGAAGTAGATCAACTCAACATCCAAATCATGCTGTCACAAAGGCAGCGTCGTAATACAGAAGAAATTATTTACAGCATTCGTGACGCGGTTATTGTAATTGATGAAAACGAACAGATACTGCTGGCAAATGACACGCTGGGCGAACTGTTTGAATTCGAGCCGCAGGCGGGCAAGGGCAAGACAGTCGGGCAGGTGATAAAATGCCCGGAATTCACGAGCATACTTCGCCAGAGCAAAGACAGCAAAACACGTCACAGCAAGCACGAGATCACGATAAGCAAGCCGGAGGGACCACGGATATTTTCGTGCATAGTATCATGCATCTACGATGACAAGCACAATATCTGCGGGGTTGTATCGGTGCTCCACGACATAACGCGGGAAAAAGAAATCTCGCAGATGAAAAATGAATTTGTAAGCCATGTTTCGCATGAACTCAAGACGCCGCTGGCATCTATAACGGCATACGCGGAGATGCTTGCGGACGGTGAGGCGAGCGACGAGGCGACACGCACGGAATTTTATTCGATCATACAAAGCCAGGCGCAGCGGCTCAACCGGCTTATCGAGGACATCCTGAACATATCCAGGATAGAATCCGGGCTGGTGAAGATAAGCAAAGAGCCTGTGAGTATAACGCTGGTGATAAGAGACGCGGCGGAGATGATCAAGAGCTATGCCGCGGAAAAGAACATAACCGTTCATGCGCAGACGCCGATCGTTTTCGACCAGGTGATGGCGGATAAGGATATGATAAGCCAGGTAGTTATTAATCTGCTTAGCAACGCGGTGAAATATACTCCAGCGGGAGGGCAGGTTAGTATTTCGAGCGAAGTTAATGAGATGGATAATATTGTGCGGGTGCTTGTAACCGATACGGGGGTTGGAATACCAGCGGACGAGGTGGAGAGGGTATTTGATAAATTTTATCGGGTCAAGGCGAACAACAAGGTGGCAAAAGGGACGGGTTTAGGATTAAACCTGGTCAAGCAAATAGTCGAAAAAGTACATGACGGTCGTGTTTTCGTCAGCAGCAAACAAGGCCAGGGTAGTACCTTTGGTTTTGAACTGCCGCTGGGGGTACGTCAGTCTTCTTGATGATGAATAGAAAGGCCATTTATGACAGGTAAAAAGGTTCTGGTAGTAGATGATGAGATCCATATCGTGCATGTTGTGGCGATAAAGCTGCGCAATAACGGGTATGAGGTTTTCACGGCTGAAAACGGCTGCGAGGGTTACAAGATCGCGTGCCAGGAAAAGCCAGATATCATAGTAACAGATTTCCAGATGCCTGCGATGACGGGGCTGGAGATGATCGAGGCGCTGCGGAAGAACAATGAAACGGCGGCGATGCCGGTGATTATGCTGACGGCGAGGGGTTTTGCGATAGAAGATAATCAGAAGGAAAGCTTGCGGATATCGGACTGTCTGAGCAAGCCTTTTAGTCCAAAGGAATTATTGCGTACGGTCGAAGATGTGCTCCATGAAGCTGTTGTAATGCAGTAAACGAGAAAAAATGATGCTGGAAACAGTTTGCAAAAAGATGAGCGCTGTCCAACTGGATCAGCTTAAGAAATTCGGCGACAGGGCAAGGCGATTTGATGCCGCATTTGTGGTGCTGGATGGCGACGGTAGCCCGGCGGTTGTGTGCGCATCAAACGGCACAGAGCCGGATTGCTCGAGCATGAGGGAATTCGCGAGGTCGTTATTTGAAGCAGGTAAAAATGGCGCAAGAATTTTTGCATCGGGTCAAGTGATCGGTACAACACTGCGGGCGGGGGCGGAAGTATTTGGGGCCGCATTTCTGAATCTTGGTGGCGGGGCGGATGCGAAAATGGCATGCTGCGCGGCTGGGATGCTCGATGAGATGACGGCAAATTTTGAATCTACGGTCAAGGCGCAGGAGCAGATCGAGATGATCAGCGCGGAACTTGCGCAGACGTATGAGGAACTGGTGCTGCTTTATAAAATGAGCACCAGTATGAAAGTTACGGAATCGGACGCGAATTACCTTCAGATGGCTTGTGACAGTCTTACGGATCTGGTGAATGTTGAAGGTATCGCGATACTGATAGAGAAGACAATTGGAAATGTGAAGAGACCTGTGCTGACGGCGGGTTCTGGTTTGATCGATATAGATGAGAAACTCGCCAATGTGCTTTTCGACAGGCTCAACGAGCAGGTATCGATGGGCAAAGAGGCCTTGCTGGACAGCGAGGTGGATTCCAAGTTCAGGTACAGCTGGCCGGGGCGGATCAAGAATATTATAGCGGTGCCGCTGTACAGCAATGAGAAAGTAGCTGGGTTGATGGTGGCGGTCAACAGACTTGATAAACCCGATTTTGACAGCATCGATGTTAAGCTGTTCAATTCGGTAGCGAATGAGTGTGCGGTGTTTATTGAAAATATCAGGTTGTTTACCGATCTGAAGGAATTATTTATAGGGTCACTGAAGGCGCTTACCAACAGCATCGATGCCAAAGATCAGTACACGAGAGGTCATTCCGAACGGGTGGCATTCATATCAAGATGGATAGCGGAAAAGCTTGGAGAGGAAGAGCCTCTCGATGAGCAGTTCATACACAGGATATATCTGGCTGGTCTTCTGCATGATATAGGTAAGATAGGAATAAGCGAGGCGCTGCTATGCAAGAACGGCGCACTGAGCGATGAAGAACGTAACCAGATAAAATCACATCCGGCGATCGGATCGAATATTCTTTCAGATATCAAGCTGATGGCGGATATTGTGCCTGGGGTGCTTTGTCACCATGAAAGAATGGACGGCAAGGGGTATCCCGGCGGGCTAAAAGGTGAGGAAATACCGCTGATAGGCAAGATCGTGATGATAGCGGACGCGTTTGACGCGATGACGTCCAAGAGAGTGTATCGCAATGCGATGGATATTCAGAAGGCTCTTTCGGAAATGGAGAAAGGGCTTGGAACGCAATTTGACGAGAAGATCGGAAGACTGTTTATTAAGCACGCCGGCTATGAACTGTGGAAAATTCTGCAGGACGGCATGGTTGAGCAGGCACGGGCAGGGCTGGGTGCATACGGCACCAGCGCTGTGGGAGCACTTCTGCGATGAAGATCAAAACGCAGGAATATGATGAATTGACGGTCGTCGAACTTCAGGGTGAGATGACTTCTGATTTTACGGAGATGCTCAGAAATACGCTTGAAAACGTGGTGTCCAAGCGCAAGCCAGGCATAATATTGGATATGAGCCAGGTGGCGTTCGTGGACAGCAAGGGGCTTGAGCTGCTGCTTTGGGCAAGGGACTACAGCAATGAGAACAGCTGCGCGTTCAAAGTGGCAGGCTTGACAGAAAATTGTGAGAAGATACTTGAGATAACCGGACTTTATAAAGAATTTGATAAGTATGCCGAGCTTTCGCAGGCGGTACGGAGCATGGCCTAAATGGCTCAAATGATAGAGACAAGACTTCAGTTGGGGCAGGTTCTGCAGGCGCAGGGGATAGTAAGCGCCGAACAGATCGAGCTTGCCCTTATGCGCCAGAAAGAAACGGGACACCGTAAGCTTCTGGGCGAAGTGCTTGTCGAACTGGGCTATTGTAGCGAAAATCAGATCGCGGCGGCGCTGGCTAAGGCTTACGGGCTGCCATACGCGCAGATAAGCCCAAAGATATGCGACGCGAGCGTAATAGAAGTGCTGCCAAGGGAATTTATTGAAGAGCATACCGTTTTGCCTTTGTTCAAAGTGCGTGACGTTCTTACGGTAGCGGTAAGTGAACCCGCGAACGTGTTTGTGATCGATGAGATCGAGCGGCTGGGCGGGTGCAAGGTGCAGGTGGTCTGCGCGACGGTAAAGGATATCAAAGCAACGCTTCAGACTTACATGCCCGCCGCGAACGTGTTTGTGATCGATGATGTTATAGACGATGCGGGGCTTGAAGATTTTTCGCTTATTGAAAATATACCTGAAGACATAAGCAACCTGCAGGACCTGGCGGGTCAATCGCCAGTGGTGAAGCTGGTGAACTCGGTGCTGTACAACGCGGTGCGTGAGAACGCAAGCGATATACATATCGAGCCTGATGATAAAAAACTTCGCATAAGGTACAGGGTGGACGGCAAACTTTTTGAAAAGATGCGTCCTCCGTTTCGTATGCATGCGGCGATAGTGAGCCGAATAAAGATCATGGCGGAAATGGATATCGCTCAGCGGCGTCTGCCACAGGATGGCGGCATACATGTGCTGATGGAGGGCAGGCCAATAGACCTGCGCGTATCGGTGATGCCCGGCAATTACGGCGAGAAAGTTGTTATACGAGTGATCGACGCCCGCAAGGTGATGTTCAATCTTGAGGCGCTTGGATTTAGTTATAATAATTTACAGTTATTCAGGCAGAAAATCGCGGCGCCTAATGGGATAGTGCTTGTGACTGGGCCGACCGGTTCGGGCAAGAATACAACCTTGTATGCCGCTCTTACGGAAATGAACTCGGACGAGGTGAATATATGCACGGTAGAGGATCCAATAGAGGCTAATATCGGGCAGATCAATCAATTCCAGGTCAATACGGCGGCTGGGTTTGAGTTTTCGACAGCGCTGAGAAGTTTGCTCAGGCAGGATCCGGATATAATAATGGTGGGCGAAATCCGTGATGAGGACACCGCTTCGATAGCGGTGCAGGCGGCGCTTACGGGGCACCTGGTGCTTTCGACACTTCATACGAACGACGCTCCAGGGGCGGTTACGAGACTCCTTGATCTGAAGGTTGCGCCATACCTGCTTAGTGCATCGCTTATCGCAGTACTGGCGCAGCGACTCGTACGTAAAATATGCCCCAACTGCAAAGATGAATTCGAGCCTGTGCTGTCGATAAGGAAAATGGTCGAGAAGTGGGGCATACATATTGATAAATATTATCATGGCATGGGCTGCAAGAAATGCAGAAATACCGGCTACAGCGGAAGAATAGCTATACATGAATTGTTCGTGCCTGATAATGAGGTCGCGGACATGATAAGCGAACAGGCGGGGCTTAAAAAGCTTCGGGCCAAGGCGCTTGAGAACGGCATGGCTCCGCTGCGAGCCGATGGGCTTGAGAAGGTAAAAGCAGGTATTACAACGATCGATGAGATCATAAGGGTAACGGAGTAGAGCATGGCAGCAATGCCTTTGAGTAATAATACCGCTGTTGTAAATGTAAGCGACGCGCGGGCTGCGTCGATAAAGATCAATTCCACCGACTTGATCATGTTCGTTACGCAGCTTGGCGTGATGCTCGACAGCGGTGTGGTGCTTTCGGATGCCCTTGATGCTATCGCGGCCCAGAGTGAAGGCAATCTCAAATTAGTGCTTATCGATATCGCGACTCGTATAAAAAACGGCGGCACTTTTTCAAGCGGACTCCAACGATATCCCAGATCATTCAACAATATGTTTATAAGTCTTGTGCAAGCATCGGAAGCTTCGGGAAAGATGTCGGAGATGTTTGACGTGTTGAGCAGGTATCTGGAAGCTGAGGCCGATACGAAAAAGCAGGTTAAAGGCGCGATGATATATCCATTCATAATGATGCTGATGGCTATTTCAGCTACTGGCACACTGATGTTTTTCGTGCTGCCAAGATTTATGAGGATCTACGAAACCAGGGGGGCTGCACTTCCAAAGCTTACGCAGGTGCTGGTGGACTTCAGTTCATTCCTGGGCGATGCGCAGAAGATGACGTTTACCCTCACATTGTTGATCATCATGGGCATGGGAATTTATTACTGGAACCAGACTATCAGCGGAAAGCGGGTATTTGATTATATAAAGGTGCATGTGCCTGTGCTGGGGACGATGCTTGTTGATACGAGCCTGACGAGGTCTATGCGGCTTATCGCCACAATGATAAAAACAGGCGTGAACCTGCTGGACGCAATCGAGATAACGCGGAGGTCGTGTCCTAATATTTATTTTCAGGAATTGTGGGCCGGCGTGGATGACAAGATACGCGCGGGGCTGCAGTTTTCGGATTCTCTGATAGCTGCGCCAAACAGTTATTTGATCTCGCCTGGCGTTATACAGATGCTTCGGGCTGGTGAAAAAAGCGGCCGGCTGGGGCAGGTTTGCGATAAGATGTCGACTTTTTACGAAAAGAAACTCGCGGCAAGTATCAAGAATGTAACGGCAATGATCGAGCCTGTAATGATCATTATCATGGGATCAATAATAGGTACGGTGGCGATAGCACTGCTTTTGCCAGTGTTCAGGATATCGACAATTATAGCGAAATAGCTACTCGCCGAGGAGTCTCAGTGCGTTTTCGCGGAGCATGAGATTGTATAACTTTTCATCCAGGTCAAGTTCTTCAAGGAGTCTGAGGGCGTTTTGCTGGTCGGCCCACGGGGAGTCAGAGCCGAAAATTAAATATTCCGGTTTGTGAGCCATCAGCATAGTCCTTGCGACCTTTGGGTCGAGAAATTCCAGTGAAAGCGAAATTTCAGCATAGACGGGCTTGCCAAGGAGCATCTCTTTTACATCGGCCCAATCTTCCCATGCACCGAAATGTGTTGAAATGAATTTAAACCGTGGAAAATCCTGCGTAATTTTTAGTATCCGGGCTGGGTCGCAGCGGCGGATTCGTTCAAAGGCGATATCAAATCCAGTGTGAACGAGGCAGACAAGTCCAAGCTCCTGAATTATAGCATACATTTCATACATGCGAGGTTCATCAAGAAAGAAATCCTGGTAGAAGGGGTGGAGCTTTATTCCCTTGAGGCCGGCATCTTTTATTCGTTTGATGTTGTCTATTCTGGCTGGGTCGTTGGGATGAACGGATGCAAATGAGATAATTCTTTCAGAGCTTATCATGGCGGACCATTTTATGATTGGTTCAAACTGGCCGGGCTTTGTTGCGATATTGGCGATTACGGATTTTTCGATGCCGGCTCGATCCATTGACCGAAGCAGGTCGTTTATCGTGCCATCAGCATAAGCTTTTATATCGGCAGCCTTGGTCAGTGCAGCCATGGCTTTAGGAGCGATCTCATCGGGAAACGCGTGCGTGTGAAAATCGATTATTCCTGTTTTTATCATTGCCAAACTTTATTTGGGTAAAGCGGATTTGTCAACCTTGATATGCGGCTGTGCTTGCCATGCGATGCTTGAAGGCGTATAATGGCTGGTTTGAAAATTTAAGGTTTAAATATGTCGAACGATATTATTGCTCAATTGCAGATGCTCAAACGAGGTACTGTTGAGCTTTACCGTGAAGATGAGCTTTCCAATCGCCTGGTAGAGGCGGCTAAGACGGGCAGGAAACTGCGGGTTAAGCTTGGGATGGATCCAACGGCTCCGGATATTCACCTCGGCCATACGGTTGTGCTGCGTAAGTTAAGGCAGTTCCAAGACTTGGGTCACAAGGCGGTGCTTATAATAGGCGATTATACCGCAAGGATCGGTGATCCATCGGGGCAAAATACCACCAGGCCGATGCTTACGGCCGAGCAGATTGACGCAAACGCAAAGACCTATTTCGATCAGGCCGGCAAGATACTGGATACAAACCCGGACAAGTTGGAGGTGCGACCCAACAGCGAGTGGCTGGCGGGAATGAGCCTGGCGGACATAATCAAGCTTACGAGCAACATGACTGTCGCGCGCATGCTGGAAAGAGATACCTTTGAGCTGCGGTACAAAAAAGGCGATCCGATAGGAATACACGAGTTTTTGTACCCGCTGATGCAGGGGTATGATTCGGTGATGGTTAAGAGCGATGTTGAACTTGGCGGGACTGACCAGACGTTCAATAACCTGGTGGGGCGTGACCTGCAACGCATCGCGGGGCAGCCGGCGCAGATAGTTATCACAATGCCGATACTGGTGGGGCTTGACGGCGTGATGAAGATGAGTAAATCAAAGGGTAACTACATCGGCGTTACCGATGAGCCTAATGATATGTTCGGCAAAGTCATGAGTATCTCCGATTTAATGATGGAGAACTATTTTACACTCTTGACCAATTTGCCTGCGGATGAAATAAAAGTGCTTTGCGATAGTAATAAAACACATCCCAAGCAAGCCAAAATGATGCTGGGCAAGATGATAGTAGCCCAGTTTTATGGTTCCCAGGCAGGGGAAAATGCTGCTGCGGAGTTTGATAAAGTGTTTGCCCAGAAGCAGTTGCCTGATGAAATTGAAGAAGTAGAGATAGGTGCTGGGATTATTACAGCCGCCAAACTGCTAGTGCAGGCAAAACTGGTTCAAACAGGCGGCGAAGCCAAGCGTATTATAACGCAGGGCGGAATGAGCATAGATGATTCCAAAATTACCGATCCAAATAATGAGATTATGCCCAGGAGCGGTATGATAATAAAGGTGGGCAAAAGAAGGTTCGCCAAGCTGGTTGTAAAAGGTTAAAAATGACTGAAAATTTAAAGAATTTACCAAGACTCAGAAATAGTCATAATTATATCGGTTTGTATGTGGTCGATTTTGGCGACCATGCGGGTGTGGGCTTTACAGGGCAGGAAGTAACGGAACTGCTGGAAAGCGAACAATATAAGGACATTAAAGTATATAAGATCCATAACGCTTATCCGGATGGAAAGGTCGAGCTGCGCGGGGTACGCTCGCAACTGTTTGAGCTTGAGATGGGCATGTTCTTCTATTCGCATGATATTGAGACGGCAAAAGCAGATTACAAGCGTCTGGTGAACCTGGCTGTGATAAATTCGGCGCCGACAAAGGCGAAAGTGCATTTAGCCAAGTACAGTGATGAAAAATTCGTTGTGGCGATCATATTTCCTGCTGAATACAACGATGAACTAAGCTCATGGCTGATCGAAAGCGGGTACAAAACGCAAGGTGAGGCGACAGGGGGCATTACTGCTGTTGGGCAGTATTATAATGACAAGCCGGAGGTGCTCGAAATGCACCAGCTACTTGGCAGCGACAAGTTCGAGAGCCGCTGCGGGGACGAACTATACAAGTATGTGGGGCTGGCTGTGCAAAGATGAGTGCGCGAAAACACAGAATATTAGGCCTAGTTGCAGGCCTTTTTTCTTTACTGGCCAGAAAGCCAAAGCCCGATAACCTTTTTGACCATGAATTCCGGTCCAGCGGGCAGCGGGTTGGGCTTACATTTTCAGAAAAAATCAGGGATAATTTTCGCCGTCGCTGGATCAAGCGGAGCTAACAAGCATCAAAAATTGCAGGAATTTTTCTAAAATTTTTTATGCATTTTCCCTATACCTGCACCTCAAGAGTTGTTTTTATTGGAACGTGATTAACTCATCTCATTTTGCGTATAACTGCGGTAAAGTTTTGCCATAGCCGCTGCCGATAGATATGTCTGAAAGAGTTTTCTCCCCTCCGGAAAACATCGAGCGGCTCAAAAAGTCCTCGATGTTTTCTTTTTACCCATTTTTAAAAGGTCCTATAAAATTATCCGCGGAATTTTCATTCTAAACTGGTTATAAGCCCAAACTTTGCCTCCGGAATTTACATATAATGAAGATGATAAAAAAACATTTGATCCAAGTCGCGGTATTTGTGGGGGCAGCATTGGTGTTGTTTGGGTGCAGTCATCCGATCGGGGGCGGGCATGTACTTTTTGACGGCAAAGAAGCGCGGGGCGGCTGTTGTTTCGAATATACCGCCACTTGTACTGGGACTGTGTACTATGTGGATCGTAATTCTGGTAAAACAGTGATGTACAAGGCAGTGCAGAACGGTTCTAAAATCAAAATGGACCAAAATAGTTCTGATATACTGGTTAAAGCCAAACGCCTGGATACAAGCAAAACGGATATGGTTCTGTACATGGTTCCGAAAGGTTCACTGCCCCAGTGCAGCCTGGGCGGATGTCGCTAAACCGGACAAGCAATTGGCTATCATTTCTAATTAAAAAAGCTCCTTTTAAGTTTAAAAATGTAGTGGTTTGTCTAAAATTCAGGTATTAGCAGAATTTTTGACACCAAACATTTGCAGTTTGCGTCGTAATTACGATTGCTAAAAGCTTGTTTGGCCCGTACACTATTTCTTCTGTATAATTGGCACAAACTCTTTTATTTGACGTACTTAGACATTACAAAAGGAGCAGAGTATGGTAAGGTGGGCTGTGTCTTTGATGGTAGTAGCGGCATTGCTGGTCGGCTGGGGCTGCAAGTCTTCAGGCGCCAGGCAAACAACAGAAACTGCAGCGAACGCGGCAGAAAATAACGCTGTAACTCAGACAGCAGAGGTGAAAACTCAATCGTCCCAGCCCGCGCAAGCTCCGCGTATAAATGACAGTAACGCCCCGACGATGGTTTTTGAGGCGGCTACTCATGATTTCGGCAGCATAGATCCCGACAGCCGGAATGCGACGCAGTTCAAATTCACAAATACGGGCAAAGGTACTCTTAATATAGGCCAGATCCAATCAACCTGCGGATGCACGGTTCCGGCACTGGACAAAAATAATTATGCTCCTGGCGAATCAGGTGTTTTGAAGGTGGAATATCATGCCACCAAGCACCCCGGCCCTATATCTAAGCAGTTGTTTGTGCCTTCAAATGATCCTGTCAATCCGCGGATCGAACTAGTTCTAAAAGCGAATATAGTCTTGAAAGTCGAATATACACCGGAAAATCTGCGGTTGAGTCTTGATAAGCCAAACGGCGGGGCACAGCCGATTACGATTAAGAGTACCGACGGCAAGCCATTTGCGGTAACGAGCATTGAATCGCCGAATAATGCTATAACAGCCAATATCGACCCCAATGCAACCGCTTCAAGTTTTACAATTCCGCTTACAGTCGATACGGCTAAACTGCGGAATAATCTTATGGGAGCGGTTCAATTGAGGATCACGCATCCTTCAATAGATGTCATCAGTATTCCGTACAGTGCGCCGGCGGAATATGAAACTCAGCCGGGTTCGATAATCGTTCGCGATGCGGTTGGCGGGCAGGTGAGCGAGCGTGAGATATGGGTGAAATCAAATTATGACAAGCCCTTCGATATCGAGTCTATAACCAGTAAGAACGCCAATGTTAAACTGCTCAAGCAGGAAAAACTGGATAATATTTACAAGCTTACGGTCAATATAATTGCCCCTGCTGACAGCAAGACGATGTTTTTTAGTGACGCGCTTATAGTCAAAGTCAAAAACGGGCCGGAGCTTACGGTCAATTGCCGCGGATTTTATTCCAGGCAGCAGAGCAGGCGGTAATTCCTGAATGCATCCAAAGATCTTAACTATCATGGCGGCGTTGTTGGCATCTGCAATGAC
>MHYB01000002.1:9023-21781 GCA_001824635.1 Planctomycetes bacterium GWF2_50_10 | reverse complement strand
GCCGACAGGCATCGGCCGCGGAGGAGGGCCACGTTTGTGATCGAGTTAAGCCTGCGGAATCGGATGCAAATATGGTAACGATCTTTATAACGGGTAATACGCTGGGTCAGCTTAAGCCTTGCGGTTGTTCGGGCGGGCAGCTTGGCGGATTTGAAAGAAGGCCCGTGGTAATGGACCAGGTGAGTGATTCACGAAGGCTTGCTATAGATACGGGCAGGTTCATTGAGAAAACGGACCAGCAGGATTTGATAAAGTTCGAGATTATTATGCAGGCGTTGTCAATGTTGAGTTACGATACGGCAGTGCTTAGCGAAAAAGATTATGCGACTGCAAAGAATCTTGGACTGGATCAGGCAGGGCAATTGAATTTTATTACAACCGCTAAAAATGAAGCGAATTTGCCCGCGGTGTTCAAAAAAAATGTCAAGGTCGGCGGCGTGAGTGTTAGTTTTGCCGTAGTGGCGATAAACGCGGCCATGGCTAAAACGGCAGCCGATGAGATCGCGAAACTTGAGCCAAATACGATCGTTATCGGTGTGGTAGATTCAACTGAGTTGCCCGAGGCTGTGAGTTCACGGCTTGATATCGCGGTGGTTCGGGCCGAAGATACCGATACGCCGATGGTTAAAAGCGGTAAAGGGCAAAAACCATTTGTCGTTACCGCAGGGAGGAAGGGAAAGTATATCGGCAGGCTTGATATTAATTTTGCCGGAAACGGTCGACAGTTGAAGTTTGAAGCGATACCTGTTACTGATAAGCTGGCGGTGGATAAAGATCTCGAAAGACTGTATAAGGATTACCAGGCGATCGTGAAAGATGAGGACCTTCTGAGCAAGCACCCGAAATTCGCGTTGCCAAGCGGGCTTGAATATGTAGGCTCCAAAAGCTGCGCGGGTTCTGCGACGATGAAGAACTGCCATGAGTATGAGTATGGTAAATGGAAAGAAAAGAAGCACGCTATAGCGATGGAGTCGCTGGAGAAGGTCGGTTCCGATCATGATCCCGAATGCGTGGTTTGCCATGTTGTCGGTTTTAATTACCAGGGCGGCTTTGTAAAGCCTGAAGATGAAGGGAAGCCTGGCAAAGCTGACCTGATGAATGTGGGTTGTGAGGCATGTCACGGTCCGGGTTCTAAGCACTTGATGACAGCGGGAAAGGCCAGAACACAGGAACCCAAGATGAAATGTGCGGACTGCCATACGCCGGAGCAAAGCCCTGAATTTTCGAGCAAAGAAAGTGAATATTACAATAAAGTCGTTCACTGGAAAGAGTTGAAGTACGCTAAACCGAAGTTCAAGATAGATCCAAATATAAAATGATAAATACGCTAAGAATAACAAGTATTGTAGCATCGGGCCTTGCGATAGTGTTTCTGTCGCTGTCGGTGTTTTTCGGGTTAAAGCCCGATCCGGCCAAAGCGGATTTCATTACTGAACTGACAACGTTCAATAATGAAAAGCTTACAAGCACCTCGGGTATGGTGAGCAATAAAAAAGATTCGCCGCTTGTGCTGCAGGCACAGGCATATACGCTGAAAGTCAATCCTCCCAAGCCGCGAGAAGAGGTGAGCATCGCAGCCATCAGACAGGAACCGGAGGTAAGATTCAAGCTTATAGGCACAGCTTTCTACCCCGAAACGCCGGAGAAAAACATGGCGTTGATCGATTCACCCGGCAAAGGCCAGCACTGGGTGAAGGTGAATGAGAATGTAGAAGGGATCAAGATAGAGAAGATACTTGACGGCAAGGTCATTTACAATAAAAACGGCAAATCAATGGCACTTTCTACCAGCAACAAGCCCGGCGATCCGCAGGAGGCTTCCGAGGCTGTGGTTGTTGAGGACCAGAATCCTTCGGCAATTCCGGTAACGGCTGAGCCGGTGGCAGAGCCGCCGCTGACTCCGGAGCAGCGTCGTAAGGCACATCAAGAGACGATGGAATTCCTCAAGCAGATCGCAGCGGATCAGAATGGCAGTGAAGAAGCTGCGCAGCTGGGCGATTTGAAAGAGTTCATGGATGAGGTTGAAAAGGAATTTAATGCTCAAGAAACCGCAGATGCTAATGCCGAAGGCGGTGCTGATCCCATGGCGCCGAGTGCGGATGAAAACGGCAGTGTCGATGCAAACGACGCCAATGCTGTCAATACAGAACAGGCGGACGCGTCGGTAACGGCCGAGGCGGCGGTCTCTGAAGCGAATGAAAACGGTGAAGTCAACGCAGAGCCTGCCCCGGAGCCGGTGCAGCAGGCCGCTCCGTCGCCGGGTGAAAGCAGAAGCAGGATTCGGCCGCGAAGGCACTTAACGCCCCCAGCAGCCGCTGCCGGTACGGAATAATTTTGTAATCAGTAAATAATGGAGTTCCTGGAGTCAGGTATGGAAAGAAGCCCCAAGTCATATAAATCAGTATTGATCCTGGTCGCACTATTGCTTGCAGTTACATTTGCAATAGCTGCCGAGACAGGTAATGAGAAGCAGACCAGCACGTCCGTTTTCTCTCTTCGCAACATAAGCGCGCAGCAGGCTAAGGATTACCTGTCGCAGCTCAACCTGGGCAAGACGGTCTCGATCATAAAGGCCACAAATGCTGTTGTTGTCACGGCCGATACGACTAGTCTTCTGTACGCCCGCAACCTGCTTAGTGTTGTTGATTCGGACAAGAATTATGTAATCCAAATCGTCGGGCGCATGCCTGACAAGCTGCCTGATCTTTCGGCAATGAATGCGAAGCTGGAAGGTATTAAGGTGGGAAAAATCAGTGATCCGCCTGTAACCGGAAGTACGGAGGCGGCGATATTCGGTGAGTATGGCGGGCGGTTGATAATTGTCGCGCCTCAAGATAAGGTGGATATCATCCTTAGTGCCTCAAAGGAGTCGCAGGCACAAGAACAGGCTCCAACAGCACCTAAGGAGGTGGCTTCTGCCCAGGAGTCCCAGGAAAAACAAGTCGAGGAGCAAAAGACCGTTGACGAGGCAAATGTTCCTTCTCTAAAACAGATCGACGAAGCAGTTGAAAGCGCCTCCGAGAAGGATGGCGAGCCAAATGCTTTTTTGAACGAGGTTGTTGGCGAATTGCTCGAGCAGAAGAACAAGGAAGAGCAGGCTTTAAGAGAAGCTCAGATTCAAAAGCAGGCCCGGGAAGATCAGCAGAGGCAGAATGTTGAACCCGAGCAAGTTTCAGATATGCAGACACAGCCCGAAGTTAGCAAATCCATAAGGGTCAATTTGCCCCAGCATGATGCTATTGAGGCGGCAAAAAACGTAGACCCAAATGCTTATCGGCCGATAGACAAAGATATTCCCAATGGCGACCAGCTTGTAAAAATCGATTTGCCTGAGGTTATTCAGATATCGACGCTGCTTGAACTTGTCGGCGAAGCGCTGCATCTTAATTATCTTTATGATCCTGCCAAAATAACCGGCCAGGTATCCGTTAAGATGCGTGAGCGGCTTACAGTTCGTGAACTTTACGCATTGACGGAATCCGTGCTCAAATTTGCCGGATACGCGATGAGTCGAAGAGATAACCTTGTTACAGTCGTTCCAATAGCCGAAATGCAGAGCATTGATCCGGCCATCAAAGTCAACTCCGGAACGGTCAAACCTGGTGATGTAATTGTCACCAGTGTATTTCGACTGAACTATATAAGCATTGAAAACGCGATCAACCTGCTTAATAACATGCGCCTTGGCATGACCAATACCGGCCAGAGCAATGTGTTTCCGCTTTATGAATCCAATTCGATTATCGTGACAGAATTTGCTTACAGAATGGATCGGATTGAAAAACTTTTAAAATTGGTCGATCAGCCGGGCACGCCCAGGCAGTTCAGGTATCGCCAGCTTAAGTACACGCTGGCTTCGGCGATAGTGCCTAAGATACAGTCACTGGCTCAGCAGCTTGGCCCCGATACCCTCAATGTTCAGACCGGGGCAGTCACTTCGCCACAGGCAGGCAGGATGCGTACTCCCAGGGCTCCCACTCCGCAGCCTCAGCCCCAGCCGGCTGGTGGCGGTACCGGAAGGGCGGGAGTTTACCTCGATTACGATGAGCGTACGAATCGAATCCTGATGGTCGGCGGCGAAGATGAGCTTGAACTTATCGAGCAGCTTCTCAATACTTTCGATGTGCCCCAGCAGGATCTGCGAGCAATAAAAGAATACCAGGTTCAATATGTTGATGCGCAGCAAATAGTTGAAACGCTAAATACATTGGGCATCATAAGCGGATATGAGGCGCCATCGGCCTTCAGGTCTTCGCGCGGCCCAGGGATGGTTCAGAGTACTCCTGCTATGGCAGGGGGGGCGCCGGGACAGGCCCAGACAACAGAAGCTCCAGTTGAACAACCGCAGATCGCAATACTTGAAGCGACAAATTCGCTGCTGGTCAATGCGACTCCCGAACAGCATGCGGCCATCCTGGCGATCATATCGCATGTGGACCGCGAACCGGCCGAACTTTCAATACCTTATACGATCTATCCTCTTGAATATCAGGACCCCGCCGAATTGCAGAAGGTTCTAAGCGAATTAATTGAAAAGACGATCAAAGACAAAGAAGGCAAAGTGCAGGCCACCTTGCGGCGTGATGAAGATATAGCGATTGTCGCCGACGAGAAAGCTTTTTCACTTGTGGTTTACGCGTCCAAGAAGAATCAGGAATGGATCGGCGCCCTTATAAAGCAGCTCGACCGCAAACGTCCGCAGGTGCTTATAGAAACAACGCTGGTTGAGATATCGCGTGATGACGCGTTCAATTATGATCTTCAAATGGTAGGTACATTCGACGGCAGCTTTGCCGGACAAAAAGGCGGCACATCAGGTGATATAATTGCGCCTATATCCTCAAGCGATGCCGGCGTGAACAGACGAGATTTTGCAACAGGCGCATCCCAGGGACAGTTCTTCTATTCGGATAAGCACATCCAGGCATTGCTTACGGCGATCCAGACCAAGAGCTATGGCCGTGTTCTTGCTAAACCCAAGGTATTGGTGAATGATAATGAGTCGGGAAAAATAACACAGCAGGACACTCGCTATGTCGCCCAGACTACAACGACTATACCTGATCAGGGCGGCCCTGTGGAATCGACTACATTCCAGGCGTATGATGCCAAAATCGAGCTTGAAATAACACCTCACATCAGTGAAGGCGACCTTTTATTGCTGGAAATCAAACTTATTCGCGAGGATTTTGGCCCGGATCAACCGCCCGTCGGTGACCCGCCTGTTACGCCTCCGCCGAATAAACTGGCCAGCAATGTTGATTCAGTCGTAACAGTACCCGATGGTGCTACTATTATCCTTGGCGGATTGACCAAGCTAAATCAGACTAAGACGGGTTCAAAAATTCCGTTGCTTGGTGATATCCCTATCGTTGGTGCGCTGTTCAGAAGTGCGGATAATCAGGATGCGGAGACAAAGCTTTATGTGTTTGTGAAAGCTTATGTGCTCAGGCCTTCTGAAAAGACTCGCGGATTGCCGCAACTTGAGGCGATATCGCGTGAGAGCAGATCGGCATTCGAGAAATCAGAAAAGAAATTTCAGAATGTCCAGACTATTCCCGGTATTCCATCCAAGCCATGGGACCCGGTGCATGTGCTTGAAGAGCAGTAAAATAGAACAGTCGAGGTAAACAGGCGTAATACAGGCATCAATGAAACAGTTATTGCTAAAATCAGCCCAGAATACGAAGACGGTCGATGCTGAACAGCTTGCGAAAGTGCTCAGTGAGATATCCGGCGACAAGCGCAGGCTTGACGAGATACTGCTTGGCAACCCGCATTTCACAGAAGACGCGGTGCTTAAGCTGTTCGCCAATGCACTTGGCATCGAGTATTTCACTGATATTCCCCAAGGGGCGGTGCCGCAGGAGTTTGTCGATTCAGTTCCGGCTCTTTATGCCCAGCACCATTATCTTATAGGTGTTAGGAAGGCGGATGAGAACGAACTGACGATCGTGATGTCGAGGCCCCTTAATCTGAATGCGCTGGATAATGTTTCCAAAATGACTTCAATGCCGGTAAAACTCGCGCTTGCGACAAGGACATCAATTACCGCCGCGATAGATGTGGCTTATGAGCAAAAGGCCACGGTTATTGAGGAAGTGGCCGAGGAGCTTGATGCTCAGAATATCGACCAGCTTGCAAACGAAGTAGGTTCTTCGGACGACCTGCTTGACGTAGTAAACCGGCCGCCTGTTATCAGGCTTGTAAATGATGTACTCTTTCGTGCTCTGCAATTGCGGGCAAGTGATATTCACGTCCATCCGTATGAGACCAAGCTTCAGATACGCTATCGTATCGACGGCATTCTTTATGACGTGCTAAGCCTTAATCGCAACGTGATATCGCTTATCATTTCGCGTATTAAAGTTATGGCGGGCATGGACATCGCCGAAAGGCGTATGCCGCAGGACGGCCGATGCTCGGTGCGACTGGGTCAGCGAGAGATCGATCTTCGTATATCAACCGTGCCGACGAGCTATGGCGAAAGGGCGGTGTTGCGATTGCTCGACAAAAGTTCGGGTGTGTATGGTCTTAATGAACTTGGCTTGTGGAATGATGATCTAAGCAGGCTTGACTCGGTGCTTGGTCGCACGCACGGCGTAATATTTGTTACCGGGCCAACCGGTTCCGGCAAGAGTACCACGCTGTACGCATGCCTTAACCGTATAAACTCGGCCGAAAAAAATGTGCTCACAATCGAAGACCCCATCGAATACCAGCTTTCGGGCATAAGCCAGATACAGGTCGCCAGCAAAAAAGGTATGACATTTGTAACCGCTTTAAGGCATGTGCTTCGCCAGGACCCGGATGTGATAATGATCGGCGAAGTTCGCGACCAGGAAACCGCCCGCATGGCGATCCAGTCGTCCTTAACCGGTCACCTTGTGTTCAGCACGCTTCACACCAACGACTCGGCAGGCGCGGTGAGCCGATTGCTTGATCTGGGTGTCGAGCCTTACCTTGTAAGTTCGTCGCTCATAGCCGTTATGGCCCAGCGTCTCGTTCGCAGGATATGTCCCGATTGCAAAAAAATATACGAACCGACGCAGCACGAGTTGCGGGAGCTTGGCCTTGGGACTGATGCCAATATACATACCGAATTTTTTATCGGCTCAGGCTGTGATAAGTGCTTCCAGACAGGCTATCGCGGCCGAACAGGTATTTACGAACTGATGATGATCGACGAAGAAGTTCGCGATATGATCTACGCAAAGGAAAGCGCGGGTACCATAAAGAAACGCGCCATCGAGGCGGGGCTTCAGACGCTGCGAATGGACGGCGCAAGAAAAGTTTCCGCAGGCGTAACGACTGTTGCCGAAGTGCTCCGCGTTACCCAGTCTGATACATTATAAGCAAGTGAAATTATATTATGCCGCGATTTTCCTACACAGCTATAGCCGCAAATGGCAAAACAGTAAAGGGAACGGTTACCGCCGAGAACCCTTACTCTGCGCGCAAACAGCTTCGTACGCGGAACATGCATCCGACCCGGATCACAGACGCCGGCGAGGAAGAACAAGGCAAAATCGCGATACTTTCCTCTTTTGGCAAAGGCAATAAGGCCCGCATACTGGAATTCACAAAGCAGCTTGCCACCCTGCTTAACGCGGAGATCAAATTGACCGAGGCTCTTACTGTTCTTGTACAGCAAGTCTCCGACGTGCGGCTTAGGAACGCTATTATCGATATTCGCGACAGGGTCATCACTGGTGAATCCTTCACCGATGCACTGAGCGATTACACCGATTTTTTCGATATCATCTATATTTCAATGGTCAAGGTCGGCGAAGTAACAGGCTCCCTGGGCCAGAGTCTTGCCACGATGGCCAGTTTCATGGAAAAGCGTCAGAGGGTCGAATCCAAACTTATCACTGCAATGGTCTATCCGATAGTCGTAGTCATAGCGTCTCTATTTGCGATTATAATCCTTACGACTAAGGTTATTCCGAATCTTACAAATCAGCTCCAGCAGCTTGGACAGGAACTGCCCGCGTCCACGAAGATGCTGATGGTCTTCAGCTACATTCTCATTAATTGGTGGTGGGCGATCATTGCCGCTTTGGTGGGCATCGGCATGGCTTATCGCAAGTTTATCAAGACCAATCGAGGCCGCCTTATACGGGACAAGCTGTTTTTGAGCCTTCCTGTGTTCGGCCCACTTGTAAAACAGCGAGTCGTATCGCGTTTTGCCTCTACACTTTCGACACTGTTAGGCTCGGGCCTGAGCATGGCTGAATCGCTCAGGGTTGTTGCCGAGGTTACGGGCAATGTAATCATGAGCAAGGCCGTTAAAGAAGCCCGCGACAGGATACTTTCCGGTGCGGATATTGCAACACCTCTGCGCGAAAGCGGCGTTCTCGACCCAGCGACGGCACACATGGTCGCAGTGGGCGAAAAATCCGGCGAGCTGGAACTGATGCTCAAAAGGATCAGCGAAAATCTGGAATCATCTACCGATGTTGTAATCGAAAGACTCGCGGCAGCCATCGAGCCGTGTATAATTATAGTTCTTGTGGCGGCCATAGGGTTTATCGCCTATGCGACGCTTTCACCGATATTGCAGTTCTCTTCGACAATCAAGTAGGAGTTGTTATGGTCGACACAAAAAAAATCGCAGCACGTTCAGTTAAAGCCGGCTTTACGATCATCGAAATCATGGCAGTAATAGTGATCATCGGACTTCTGGCTGGTATGGTCAGTATCAAGGTTTTTGGAAAGGTGGAAGACGCCAAAGTTCAGACTACCAAGGCAAGTCTGAAAACTCTCGACAGCGCCATCCAGCAGTTTAAGATGGACACCAGCCGTTTCCCGACTGAAGAAGAGGGTCTCCAGGCTCTCGTTGAAGCACCTACAGATGTCACGGGCTATCCTGAAGGCGGATATCTTAACAGCAAAACCGTTCCGCAGGATGCCTGGAAGCATGATTTTGTTTACCTGCTCAACCCGGAACCCGGTATTCCTTTTGAAATAGTAAGTTACGGTTCCGATGGCGAACAGGGCGGCGAGGGACGCAATGCCGACCTCAAGAGCAACGATGCCAACTAAATGCTGCCCTAGCCAAAAGGTCGTCGGCTATGTTATAAGTGAGATCGTGGTGGTGATCTTCATCATCGGTCTACTTTGCTCGATGGCTGCCATGAACGCGGTATCTCTGCTTGGCCGCAATACCTTCAAGGCCCAGGCCAACGATCTCGTAGAGACGTTCAACAAAGCCTGGTCGACGGCGAGAAGTTCCGAAAGAAGATATGAAGTCGTTCTTGATATCTCGAACCAGAGCTATATGCTTCGCGAAATATCCGGGGCCAATCTTGCCGATGTGCTGGAGGAGGAGATCATTTCGCAAAAAAAACTGCGCGACGATCTTCGCATCAAATATGTGATGTTCGATGATTTTGAAAACACCGCCGCGGTGCAGGGCGCAGCTATGTTCAGGGCGGGCCATGCTGGTTGGCAGGCCGGTGGAAAAATTGTTCTCGTTGACAGGGGCGGAAATGAATATTCACTGATAATCAGCAGGCTTAGCCCCATAGCCCAGCTAAAAAATGGGGATGTCAAATTCGCGCAGCCGCAAGATGATGTGCCATTTTAAAAAACATCTGAATAAAACGCGCGGTTTTACCGTCATCGAGGTCGCGACGGCACTGGTTATCCTTGCGATCATTTTCACAACGGTACTAACCGTATTCAAGGATGCCATGAGGGCCGTCAGCGACGACCGCATTAATATGCAGGCATTCGAACTTGCGCGCGAAAACATGGAGAGAATATTATCTCAGAGCAGCGTTTCGGAACAGACCGAGTATGGAGTTAGCGAAATAAATCCGCAGCTCGTATGGGAATTACGCACCGAACCATTTAGTGATCCTTCTGGCTCAGGCACCTGGGTCAAGGCAATAAGTTCAGCTACATATCTAGATGCCAACGATCAGCCCAAGACACTTGAACTTACATGCTGGCTCACAAAGGTATCAAAAGAAGTTGCCACGCAAATGATGAAAGATCGCGAATTGCGCGACGCCAATGAATTTGGAAACAGCACCTTGCAAGACCCGCTCCTTGAAGGGTACGACGGACTTAATGGCGACAGTTATAACCTTGACGGCGAAAATATGAGGACAAATAATCCCGCAGGCCAGGATGCGGCCAACAGGGCAAAGTTCGATGCCATCATGGAAGAATACAAAAACATGACCGGCGGTGCTAAATGAAAAGGCTAAGGGCGTTTACAGTTGTCGAAGCGATGGTGACGCTGGTAGTGGCGGCCATGTTGCTCCTTGCGCTTTTCAGTATTTATGATCGGGCCAAGAAGATATCCAACTCCATAACGGACAAGATAGATTCGACCGTGCTGCCCGGCGATATTTGTCAGCGTATCGCCGAGGATATCGACCGCATCGCTCCTCCCGGTTCCGGAGCGAGGATCGAGTTGGCTAATAGTTTCGCAAACGGATTTCCGACGGCAAGGCTTCGCATCTGCCGCGAATTCATCGACATCAAAAATAAGCCCCAGATACTTGAGGAAGTTATCTGGCAGGCAACTTACGATATGAACGCAAAGCGGCTCCAGTTATGGCGGTGCCATTCCGGTATTGTCTGGGAAGACAGGCTTCTTGATGAAGATGAACGAAGGGATTGGACAAACAACAGGCATGTCTTTGTCCCGGTATGCTCTGGACTGAGCGTTTTCAAAATACAGGTGCCTCAATTTACAAATCAAGGCACGGATGCAAACAGTGCTTCTGCGAGGAATAGGCCGAATATAGCGATGTCTCCGCGATTCAGACGCAACACCGCAGTTGCCCAGCAAAATTCCGCAACAATGGTAGCGTCCGATCAATTGGCCGAAGAAGTTAAATATTTGGACAGTTGGAACCAGGCCAACATGCCGCCGGCGCTTACGCTAACCGTGTCGTTTGGCGAGCCTTTCGATACCGGCAGCGGCGGGTTCGATGTCGAAGAGGAATTTAAAACCATTCGCACCATAGTTACGGATCGCACTAAGAAGGTTACCTTCAATTATATGTCGCTGACAGATCCAAATGCGGTAGATGCTAATGACGCAAATTCTGTCGATCCTAATAATCAGTCCCAGGCTGTCAACAATGAAAATTCCGGTGTTGATAAAAGCGGCTCGCTCGATACCGGCGGCGATAACCGGCGTTCGCCCAGATCGCCAAGGACCAGGCACGCGAGAGGTTCCCAATGATAAATGCACGCAGCAAAAATAATCGGCCGGCAGTTGTGCTGCTTCTTACGATAGTGATACTGGTGATCATGTGCGGCATAGGATATGTCCTTACCACCAAGGTCGCCGCTGCACGACATCGCGACCAGTACCTCGTGGACTATCAAAAGGCCAGGTATGCCTCGGATTCGGCTTTTAAATATGTTAATACCATCCTGGCGGAGAAATCCTTTGACCTGATCGACAGACCAAATGAGCCTGATTTTTCCGACCTCTTTGCCTTCACAGAGGAGCAGTACACAATTTTCCTCGAAGATTACGTCAGAGAAAAACTCTTAAAGCAGCGGTACGGCGAAGACTGGAAGAATTATGAAGACGAGTATAAACGCGATGCCAATGAACCCAATGCTCGCGACAGCCGTGATCCGCTTAGCCCTGTCGATTTCAATGATCCAAATTATGTTTATGATCAGGATATAAACGATTTTAACCAGTTCGATGTAAGTGGCTTTGGTGATGCCAATGATCCCAATAAAATAGTAATACCCGGCCCGTACGGTGCCGCATGGCCGTTTGTAATGGAGCCGATAGAATTTGAAGTTGGCGATGCGAAAGTTACCGTAGAGATCGAAGATGAGAACGCAAAATTGCCGATGGCCTGGGCAATGCGGCTTGATGATAAGAATAAGCGTTCGACCGAGGCGGCCTATGACAGTTTTTTCGATTGGATAGGGTCAGCCAGCAGAAATGAAGTTATGTTCACTTATCAGCAGCGGTATGATTTCTATGATGGACTTACGAAGGTGGGCGAATATGTTGATGTAAACGGCGCTGCTGTTCTTCCCACCGCAGCCAAAGAACCCAATAATAACACCGCTGCAACGCCGGCCCAGAAATTCAGGTCCAGGCGTGCCCGCAAGCGTACCAATGACCCACAAACTCAGTCGGTGCAAAGTTCGCCAAATGCCAAATATGCGAATATTGTAAGCTTGGTGAACAGTTCGCTTGTAAATCTTGAAGATCTCGCAAAGCCGTATATTAAATCCCAACGTCGCACCGAGTCTGCCTTAAAATACATGAGTCGCTACGGTGCCACGCAGGTAAATGTTAATTCCGCACCGCGGCTTGTGCTGGAGTCTGTGTTTATGTTCGGCGGAGATGCCGTTGAAACGGCCCAGAATATCATCGATGAGCGCAAAATTAAACCCTTTGAGGATGTTAATGATTTACAAAAACGATGCTTTCACTATGCTAACAGCATACAAAGGGCAAAAGATTACCTTACGACCAAAAGCACCTTTTTTACCGTAAGGATACAGTCCGCAAGCGGAGCGGCGATTGTGCGTTATACGGCTCTGATATTAAAGGATGGAAAAAACGTACAAACTCTTGCTATAATTGCGCAATAGAATGTAGGAGATCTAATGGATCAGAAAAACTGCCTGGGTTTTTATATAAGGCCTAACTGGGCTACTGTGGTTGTGCTTGCAAACAGCGAGCGCGGGCCTGGGTTTGTCGATTCGTTCCAGGTAAAGCCGATAAGTGAACAGGATCAGCCGCCCCAGACAAT
>MHYB01000002.1:0-8995 GCA_001824635.1 Planctomycetes bacterium GWF2_50_10 | reverse complement strand
GAAAAGCAGGTTGTACTTAGCGATCCGTTTGTCTCGCTTGATTGCGGAAAGTATAACCAGCACAATGTTCACAGCCAATTTACTGATCTTAGGAAGATCAGTCAGACCATTCGTTTCGATGCCGAAGAAGCGATCGCTACAGATGCCAGCGAAACGGCCATAACATTCAATGTTGTCGGCCAGGACGAAACGGGGTCGTCGATATCGGTTTATTCCTCCGGGCGGAAAACTATTACCGATACTCTTGTTGATCTCCAGCAAAACAGCCTCGACCCTGTCGCTATTGAGCCGGATGTCGCGGCCCTTGCGCGGTTTATACGCACTACCAGGCTCGGCGGCGAAGCACCGGTATTGTATGTGGTGCTAGCCGGCAATAGCGGGTACCTCTTTACTGTTTCCGGAAAAACGGGTTTTCAGAGCAGAACCTTTATCATTAATAAAAATGCCAACGTAACCGACCTGCTGGCGCGCGAAATACCACTTACGCAAGCTTCGATGATCGGCGGCGACGATCTGCAAAGGATAGAGCTTTTCGACGGCTCAAATCAGGTAAACAGCGAAAAGCTTTCCACCAGGACAGGCCTTGAGGTACGGCGGTTTGAACTGTTGGGAACGCTCCAAGCATCCTGTGCCGAGCCTGTTGAACCTGTTGATTTTGCCATTGCCTATGGTTCGGCGCTGGCCGCCTTAGATAAAACGATTGTGGACTTCCGCAAGGATTTCGCGCCGTACCAGGGACGCAGGATGATAATGGAAAAGGCGCTCAAAATATTGAGCATAAGCCTTACCGTTATGATGCTTGCCGCAGGCTTGTTTCTTCAAATGCGCACATATGTAAGCAACCGTTATGACAACCAGCTTCTTGTGGGCTATGAGCAGCAGTATAAAAAAGTCGTCCCAGGCTCCAAATTCATCAACCAGGAGGCGATCAACAAGCTTAAGCGAGAAATGTTCACCATTAAGCAGGTAAAAGAAGGCCAGCTTAATGCAAGCGGCCAGGCTTCTGTTTCGGTTTTATTGACCAACCTGCTTCAGACTATCAATGAAGCCGGCAATGTAACACTGACAATAGATACCATTACTGTTCAGGCAAAGAGTATTGTAATAACCGGCGAAACGCCCTCGCGCGAAAATACCCTTCAACTAATCGCCGCTATTGATAAGCACCCTGCCCTGAGGCTTTCGCAGCCCAATTACGACCTCAAGGCCGGCAAGGACAGTTTCAGTTTCACTATCCTTCCTAAAATTGCCAGAAGGTGATAAATGACCAGCACAGATATTAAAGAAGCGGTAAGAAATCCAAAGCTCTATTATATACTTGTCCCGTGTCTGGCGGCCCTTTGGCCGTTGTGGACCGGGCTGGTATCTATGAGCGAATCCAATGCCAAGTGGGATCGGCACAAGGGGGCGTACCTGGACGCCCAGAAAATAATGCTTTCCATTAAGGAGCTTGACCCGGAACGGCTTGCGGCAAAACATACGTCGCAGGAGCAATTCAGCTATCCTGCCGTGGTGGATTCAGTAGCCCGCTCGGCTGGTATATCGTCAGCTGATTATAAACTTCATGCAAGTGCAATTATGAAGGTTACCGGCGGCCAGGAATCTCAGGATGCAGATGTGACTCTCAAACAAGTTGATCTGTCGAGATTTGCCAGATTCCTCACCTCCATGCAGATGCAAGGGGCTTCTTTACAATGCGTCTCGCTTAAGCTGACCAAGCAAAAAGGCACCGCAGACACCTGGAAAGCGGATATGAAGTTCCGTTACTACAAAAGCTAAAAATTTTTTCAGGCCCTATATATTGTGTGTTGCCTATTTTGCCATATTTAACCAGCCCAATGAAGCTGAAATGTGAATCTGGGACGCTTTTAAACAGGTAAAAAACCGCATTTTCAGTGTAATTTAATGTAAATACTGCAATTTGAGACGGTTAAGACTTTTTTCAAGAATCTTAAAGTTTCGCCCCCTCCACAGTCGATATCTACATTGGTAAAAGCAATATTTCAAAGAGCGACCAACAGTGGACACACAATATATTGTGTGTCAAACAAGGTGGTCGATATTGAACGAGGTGGTTTCAAGATGTCGCAACAGAAACTTTATAATTCCAACAGCCCGCTGCTTGATTTAACTGAACAGCTTGCCGATAGCCAGGATATCTTGGCAGAGGAATTGCTTAAGAATGTAAATACATCGCCGCTCGGTCAGCTACTAAAGAAAATAGCCGCTCTGCCGGAGATCAGGCAGGAAAAGGTAGTGGATGTTCGTTCACAGCTGCAAAGAGGCGATTATGACCTAAAT
Source organism: Planctomycetes bacterium GWF2_50_10 (assembly GCA_001824635.1). Lineage (GTDB taxonomy): Bacteria > Planctomycetota > Phycisphaerae > Sedimentisphaerales > GWF2-50-10 > GWF2-50-10. Next base: position 6,694 of record MHYB01000002.1, on the reverse strand, counting down.
AAGCGCCTTGATCTTGCCTTGGACAGGGTACTCGAAGAACTTATAAAGGCCTAAACGGCTTCCGGTATATAATCATCCGGTTCATCCATCTCGACGGGCTTGTAGCCCGGCAATTTAGATTTTTCAATCTCTTCTTCGAAAGCAGCGACAATAAAATCTTGGATTCTCTGCCTGCACTCGGCGTTGATAGGGTGTGCGACATCGGCGTGGAGCTTCATTCTGCCTTTGGCATCTTTTTTAGCCCTGTTTTCGCTTAGTAAGTTGCCGCAATTATTGCAGTATTTGGCGCGCAAGTGGTTTTTACCAGAGCATTTCTGGCAGTGGTCGCTCATCTTACGCGAGGGCATTGCGACAAAGTGCCCGCCGATACCTTCAATAATTTTGATATCCCTGATGACGAACTCTTTATCGAGTGTCATCGAACAAAACGCCTTGAGCCGGTCATCCTTGTTATTGACCAACTTGACTCTAACTTCACTGATCTGCATGTTCTGCCTCGCTTCAAAAGTACCGCTATCACCAATTATTGCTGTTTACAATAACGCTGTCACACCCAAGCGTGTCTTTAAGTGTGCTGCGATAGGTATTTAAGGCCTTTTTACTGCAATCATTTTCAATAATGTGAAACAGTGTAGAGCCGCTGCCGCTAAGGCAAACAGGTGTAATTCCAAGGTGTTCGATTCCGGCTTTAAGCTCAGCAATCTCAGGGTGTAAACAAAAGCAACTATCCTCTAACATATTTGCGCACATTTTAGCAACTAAATCAAGCTTCTTTTGCTCAATTCTAAGCTGAATTTGAGAATTTAAGCTCTCAAAGGTGTCTTTTTGGTGCGAATATTTTTCATAAACCCTTTTTGTTGATGTATTTATGTTGGGCAGGATTAAAAGGGCGGTAAACGAAAAGATTTGATGCAAAGGGGTCAATATTTCGCCTCTTCCCTCACAAAGTGCCAGTGGTGAACCTAAAAAGAACGGAACGTCACTGCCGAGCCGGGCGGCTAATTCCATCAGTTTGGGAGTGGAAACTGTAATGTTCGCGAAACGACTGTAGCCTAGCAGTGCGGCGGCAGCATCGCTGCTTGCTGAACCCAGGCCGGAACCGGCGGGGATGTTTTTGGTGAGGGTGACCTTGCATTGGGGGGTGTGCCCGGTTTGTTTGCAAAGCAGGTCTATTGCCCTGAAAACGAGGTTTTCCGGGCCGGTCGGAGCCCAGTGGGGGCCGGTGCAGATAAGTTCTATGCCTGGCAGGGTGGTTTTTTCGAAGAGGAGATGATCGTACCAGTTGACCTTGGCCATGATGGTACGCAGGCCGTGAAAGCCATCGGGCCTTTTGCCTGTTACAAGCAGGCATAGGTTGATCTTTGCCGGGGCACGCACAAGAAGCGCATTAAAATAGGTTTCAAACTGCTGCATATTAAGCTTAAATTATTAACGCGCAGGTTCTAATCCGGTTGACATTATAACGCGCGATTCGTATTGTTGTTAAAGCAATTTTTTGGAGAAATGATGGAAGTACTTGCAAATTTTGATGTTATAAACATGTTTCTGCATCTTGATAAGACGCTGGAGCAAGTTATAAGGGATTACCAGGCTTGGGTTTATCTGCTGCTCTTTGCGATAATTTTCTGCGAGACGGGGCTGGTTGCGACGCCGTTTTTGCCGGGGGATTCGCTTTTGTTTGCGGCGGGGTCTTTGGCGGCTATCAGCGGGTGCGTGCTGGAAGTGCAGTGGCTGTTGTTAGTCCTTTTCTGTGCAGCAGTTATGGGCGATAGCACCAACTACTGGATAGGGCGTTTTGTGGGGCCAAAGATATTCAGCAGGGAAAATGTTTGGCTTCTTAATAAGAAGCATCTGGATAAGACACACGCGTTTTATGACAAGCACGGGGGTAAGACGATAGTGATCGCGAGGTTCATGCCGATCATCCGGACGTTTGCGCCTTTTGTGGCTGGGATAGGGCGGATGTTTTATCTTAAGTTCCTTAGTTTCAGTGTGTTAGGGACGGTGATGTGGGTTGGCGGTTTCGTGATGGGCGGGTATTTTTTCGGTAATATTCCGCTTGTTAAGAAGAATTTTACGCTGGTGATACTGGTTATTATTTTCATATCGCTGCTGCCCGGGGCGATAGCGTTTTTGCGTGAGAAGTACGCGAAAGGCGATTTAAAATAGCCTTAAAGTTGGGGGGGGAGTTGAGGGGGTGCCAGGTAGGGACGGATAGGGTGAGGGTTGATTGGGAGTAGGGAGAGGAGTGGTTGAGGGGTGGTGAGGGCATGATTTACGATTTACTATGTACGATTTACTATTTGAAGAGCGAGGCTGGTGAGAATTGGGGGCAGTGACAAAGTGCGGATGTGCGTAGGTGCGGAAGTGCTTTTAAGAAGTGCAAAAGTGCGAAGGGTGCGAAGTTACGGGGCGGGGGTAAAAGGGATAAAACAATCAAAATTTTCTTGATTTTATGGGGCGAAGTGGATAATATTGATTTGGTAATTTGAATAATATTTTTTTAGCCACAGAGTTTACAGAGTACACAGAGATATGACGTATTCCCTTGAAATATGCTTGCGAGGTATTTCATCAATTACAGAAAGCGTCATGCTCCATGAGATACCTGAACCAGCAAGTTTGTTTTTTTTAGGAAGCGGCGGGTTGCTGTGGAGAAGATATAGTAATTGACATAAAAAGGTTAATTAGGTATAGTATAGCTAACAATTTAATAATATGAAAGTCCCACTGGACTTGGTTGCGATTTTCCTGAAACCTGCAAATTTTCAATACAGAATCGCCCAACTCGGTGCCCTGAAAAAGGGCACTGTGAGGGAATTCTGTATCGGCCTTGCAGGGCCGCAGGGAAGTTCCTGAATGGTGCCCTGCAATTTCTGCAAGTGCAGAGTTGGGGAATATAGAAAGCTCTTTTAGGGAGGCAGTAAAAATGAGAAGGGGAGTTGTAATCACGATTTGTGGGATTTTGCTGTACGCTGGAGGAATAACACGATTTGCTACAGCCTATGGTTCTGTCTACTTTGATGATGGGGGAAATCACATCATTGGTGATGCTGCGTACCAAAACACCAATGTTTATTTAGATCCTTACACAGCAAACATTCCGGGTACGCATGCTCAAGTGATTAACGGCGGCGTTGTTAATTATCTCGGCGCTGCAAACAATAGTACAATAGAAGTTGATGGTGGTGCAATCAACTACGGTATCCAGGCCAGTGGCAATAGCAAAATCGTGGTTAATGGCGGAACAGTTGGTAGGATTTGGGCAGACATTCATAGTTTGGTTGCAGTAAATGGGGGCTCAATAGACACTGTCAACGCATGTGGCAATGGTATAGCTGAAATTCGCGGTGGTGCGATTTTTAGTGCCATCCACGCTTGGAATAGCGGTAAAATATGCCTGTACGGCGCTAATTTTAGTATTGGCGGTGTTGAATTGAATTATGGCGACAGCCTTCGGCTCTACGGTGTTATAGGTGGGCCTAATTATGGTCAATTGACCGGTACAATAACAGGTACACTTCTAGATGGCTCGGTGCTGAATTGTCAATTTTTCGTGCCTCTGAGTAATCCCGATGGCGCCGATATCATAGTTATCCCCGAACCGGTAGCAAGTGTACTGATGGTTGCAGGTATACTTCTATTACGCCGAAAACGATAAAAATTAGTTTTTCGACTAATATCTTCTGATCAACTGCTTAGCATTCAACGATGTATTAACCTAAACATAAATTTTGAATGGAATCATTATGTATAAAGTCTATTCTATTGTCTCTAAAAGTTATATCCCGTTTTTTTGTGCATTTTTAGCAATTTTTGTTTCCACTGCAACTGCTCTACCTTTTGATCCGAACAACTATTCCTTTCTTATTTACAATCCCGGAGGTAACGAATCCAGCATAACACAAGCCATGGAAAGGCTCGACATTTCTTTTGATGAACGAGACAGTAGCTTTGGCAACAATGTTACATCGACTGATCTTTCAACTCATAACATACTTATTGTCGGATGGAATAACGGCGGCGATACCAGCGGGCTGGACTCAAGAGTTTTACTGAATGGGATAAAAGGCAGGGTAGTTTTAACCGGCCATGATTTAGACTATCATACTATAGGCGACGCTATACATCCGCCCCTTCTGGTTGCCCAAACTATGCTTATTCAGGCAATCGATTATGTTCTTAAAGGGAATGGGTGTGGGTTGATCGTGCTTGGATGTTCAGATAATTTTGCTTATCTTCCCGAGGATTGGGGCGTAACCTCAGCAACACCATATTATTGCAACTACATAAGTTTATTCACATCTTCGGGGCTGGCCAGCGGAATATTTAACGGGCTTTCGACACAAGATATGTGTAATTGGAGCCAATCTTATCATAACAGTTTTACAACGTATGTGGGATCAAATTTTGTTCCGTTTGAATTAGGGAATGACCAGAGCGATTTTGTGACAGTTGTCGCAATGGGAAACCCTGTTGGTCATAAGCATGTTCATATACTTGGCGGCGCGGATTTCTGGACAATTCAAAGTGCTGTCGATGCTGCTGTTGACGGCAACACGATTGTAGTTGATCCCGGCACATACAATGAAAATGTAAACATCTATTCGAAGCAGCTCACGATACGAAGCGTAAACCCGGAAAACCGGGCGTTTATCGAAAACACGATAATCGCACCTGATTCCGATACTGCCATAAACGCAGGTGATTTCTGGGGTACTGATCCTGAGGTTACAATAGAAGGTCTTACCGTGCACAGCAATTCGCATGGGATAGCTTCGGGAACTTGCGTTCTGACAGTTAGAAATTGCATTCTGGACTGCACATATAATTGCCTGGATATCGGCAGCGGTACTACTTCAAACATCAATAACTGCGAAATTTGCTCGCTAAATGCTTATGGAGTTTTCAGTTCCAGCGATAGTACTGTCTCTATTAATGTGACAGACTGCGTTATTTCCGGAACGGCGACGAGTGCTGCTGGTGTAACTGTGAGTTATGCGAATCTGACCATACAAAACTGCCAGATAAGGAACTGGCCTTATTATGGCATTAGCCTTTGCAATGCCGCATCAGGTAAAATTTATAACAATACCATTTCTGGTAATTCAACCTCCGCCCCTTTGCTTATTGATCTTTCCAATCAGGGCGGCACTGTCGAAGTACTTAATAACATGCTTTATCGAGGCGGTATCGGAATTAGGGTAAATGGCAATTACGGCGGGGTGATCAAAATACGGAACAATACAATTGCCTGTAACACATCAAATGGGCTGTTTTGTTCCAGCGGATTATCCAATGTGGAGTTTAAAAACAATATCGTGTGGAATAATGCCACTCAGATATCGCCGACAAACCTTTCCTATGTCACATACTCTTGCGTTCAAAATATTGCAATGCCCAATTCGAACAATAATACAAATGGCAATCCGAATTTTGCGGCTGCTGATCAAAATGATTTTCACATTTCAAGCGGGTCGTCGTGCATCAACGCGGGTGAAACTGGTTTCACTCCGCCCAGTGGTGAAACGGATATTGACGGCGGGGCGAGGATGATTGGCAATCGTATCGACATCGGCGCGGATGAATTTGCTAATACGCCGGATTTCAATCATGATGATACCGTCAACTTTATTGATTACGCGATGCTGGCGGGGGTATGGGGGCAAACAGGTTATAGCGGGGCTTGTGACCTATATGGCGATGGCACTATAAATAACTATGACTTGGGCGAATTCGTGAAAGAGTGGTTGGTTACTCGGAGTTTTGGGGCAGGCAGCTTCTTGAGCATGGCCGAGTTCAATGATTTTCTTGCTGATGTGAATGATGTTAATGAGCCAAACGAACCCAATGAGCCGAATGAACCTGCCCAGCCGCAAATGGCTTTGCATCTGGTGTGTGAAAATCTTTATCCTGACCCCAATAGCGATGTTACATTGTATGTGCAGTCGGATGTGTCGCTGTCATCGTTGGGCGTTTATATTGAAATTGCTGGTGATGCGACTATTACAGGCGCTATGAACGAGAACGACTGCAATCAGTTCGGCTGGGACCCGGGCTGGTGGTCGGAGCCTGACATAGACCCTAATGGAACTTATGCATTTATAAATGGTCTTATGTGGGATGATCCCAATGGCCCCAGCGGCGATGTGGGGTACTTCACGATCCATTACAACAGCGGGCCGGTTACGATCACGGTCGCGAATAATGCTACCTATGATGCAAACCAGCAGCCGGTTGCGTTCGATTCCAATTCGATAATTCTTGGCGGCGAGCAGCAAATGATGATGCCGGGCGGCGGGGAAATGATGATGGAATCGGGTATGCAGGTTGAGTCGATGCAATCTGAGTCGATGGAAAGCGTGGAAGCCTTCGATGCGGAAGCGGCGATCGAGTGGCTTGAGCAAATATGGCTTGAAGATGCAGCTTTGCGAGCAAGTATGACAGAAGAGGAATTAGATGAATTTATTGAGGAGATAAGGAATTCGCAGTAAAGAACCGGTAACCTGCAAGGCCCCTTGGAACTGTTTCTCTCTCTCTCCTCCTCTGCCGAGGGGCCTTTCTGTGTAAGTGGAGCAGGAACACGGCCTAGCTGGACTAGACCGTGTCACGGGTGGTTGGAGAGGAGCAAAACAAGTTGAAAAATTTGTCAACCGATACTTAGGTAACACTTTGTACCGGGCACATGGGTAAC
>MHYB01000001.1 GCA_001824635.1 Planctomycetes bacterium GWF2_50_10 | reverse complement strand
GCACCAACGGCCGCATAGAAGATTTCCGCGTCGCGGCCCAGATTTTGAAGGGCAAAACAGTAGCCATCCGCACGATCATTGTGCCCGCTACGCCGAATATCTGGAAGCAGTGCAAGGATGAAGGCATTTTCGATGTGTTCTACGAGGCAGGCTGCGTGATATCTGCCCCGACATGCGGCGCGTGCCTGGGCGGCTTCATGGGTATCCTTGCCGAAGGTGAAAAGTGCATCAGCACCACTAACCGTAATTTCGTCGGCAGAATGGGCTCGCCCAAGAGCGAAGTCTACCTCGCCAGCCCCGCAACCGCGGCGGCAAGCGCAATCGAAGGAAAATTAACTGACCCACGCAAATTCATGTAAGAAGGAGCAAACATGGCAAAAGCACATGTATATAAACGGGACCACATAAACACGGATGAAATAATTCCGGCCAGATATCTAAACAATGATGACGAGGCGGAACTTGCTACTCATTGCATGGAGGATCTGGATACAAACTTCGTCAAGAAGATAAAACCCGGCGATATAATCGTTGCCGGCGACGACTTCGGCTGCGGCTCGAGCAGGGAACACGCGGTATGGTCCATTCGCGGCGCAAAGGTTGGCTGCGTAATAGCCCAGTCGTTTGCACGCATATTTTACCGCAACGCGATCGATTGCGGGTTCTATGTAATTGAACTGGCTGATGCCCTTAAGAAGATCAACGACGGCGATGAGATCGATATCGACTTCGCCAAAGGCGTCATAAACAACAGGACGCAGAAAACGGAAATAAAGTTCAACGCTCTGCCGGACTTTGCCCTTGAGATCATCGGCAACGGCGGTCTGCTTGAACATATCAAGAAGAAAGCAACCACAGATTAACACGGATTTTCACTGATTTGGATGAGGATATGGAACAAAAAGAACTGATCTGCAGCGACTTGACCGGGGCTGTCATCGGTGCTGCCATGGAAGTGCATTCAAATCTGGGTTTTGGCTTTCTTGAAAGCGTATATGAGGAAGCTATGGCTATTGAGTTCCGGCGGCGCGAATTGCCTTATGAGAGGCAAAAACCGATAGCTGTCATGTATAAGGGCGAAAAAGCCAAGGACTTCATATGTGATTTTCTGATTGGTGAACGTGTGCTTGTAGAGTTAAAAGCCTTAAAGGCTCTTACAAATATTGAAGAATCGCAGTTGCTGAATTATTTGAAGGCAACCGGAATTAAGGTCGGTCTTTTAATAAACTTTGGTGAGAGGTCGCTGAAGTTCAAAAGACTTGTATTGTAAAAAGTAACTGATATTGCATGTGTTTGAACTAAATTTTAATCCGTGCAAATCTGTGTTAATCCGTGGTAGAAAGAAAGGAATAAATGAAGACGCACAAGATCGCAGTAATGGGCGGTGACGGCACAGGGCCGGAAGTTACGGTTGAAGCCGTTAAGGTTTTAAAAGTCGCAGCCGCAAAGTTCAATTTCAAGCTCGATATGACTGATTTCGATTTCGGCGGCGAACGGTACAAACGCACCGGCGAAACGCTGCCCGATTCGGCTATCGAGGAATTCAAGAAGTTTGACGCGATACTTCTCGGCGCAATCGGGCATCCTGATGTGGCACCGGGCATACTCGAAAAAGGTATTTTGCTCAAGGCCCGTTTTGCTCTTGACCAGTATATCAATCTGCGTCCTGTGCGGCTTTTTGAAGGCGTCGAAACTCCCCTTAAGAACAAAGGCCCCGCTGATATCAATTACTGCGTCATTCGTGAAAACAGCGGCGACGCGTATGTTGGCATGGGCGGCGTAATGATGAAGGGTACGCCAAACGAAATTGCGACCCAGACGGCGGTTTACAGCAGGTTCCAGGTGGACCGCTGCCTCAAGTACGCCTTTGAGTATGCACGCAAATACGGCAAAAAGGCCCAGGGCAAGAGCGACAAGAACACCCTCGCTCTCTGCGGCAAGACCAACGTGCTGACTTATCTCTACGATATATGGGAACGCGCATTCCACGAGATGGGTAAAAAAAATTATCCCGAGGTCGCACGCGACTACTACCATGTAGATGCGACATGCATGTGGATGGTCAAAAATCCTGAATGGTTCGATGTGATCGTTACCGGCAACTTGTTCGGCGACATCATCACAGACCTCGGCGCCATCACGCAGGGCGGAATGGGTATCGCCGCCGGCGGCAACATCAACCCCGAAGGCGTGAGCATGTTCGAACCCATCGGCGGTTCAGCTCCCAAGTACACGGGCAAGAACGTCATCAACCCGCTGGCAGCGATCTGCGCGGGCCAGATGATGCTCGAAACCCTCGGCGAAGAGGCAGCTGCAAAGAAGATCGATGCCGCTGTCCGTGATACCGTAGCCAAAAAGCTCAAATCCCTTGCCGCCGGCAAGATGGGCTATGGCACAACTGAGGTAGGTGATCTTATCGCTACAGCAGTCGCTCAGTAATTTATTGAGATCAAGGCACAGGCGCCAAAAGCCCTGTGCCTTTTTTTTGCTATAAAATCTCAGGGAGGTAAATGTGCCTGCAAATCTTACACCGCAATATAAAAAAGTTGAAGAACAGTTTCGGGCGGCCACGGGCGACGAAGAGAGACTTGTGCTGCTTGAAGAGATGCTCCGCATAATTCCCAAGCACAAAGGCACAGAGCATATCCAGGCTGAACTTAAGCACAAGATCAAGGAGATCAAGGAAGGGCAGGCCAGGCAGGCTAAATCCGGCGCCAAGACAGTCGATATCTTTCACATTCCAAAGCAGGGTGCGGGGCAGGTGGCGCTTATCGGTGCGCCTAATTCGGGCAAAAGCTCGATACTTGATGCGCTCACCAATGCCAAGGTTAATGTTACGGATTTCCCGTTCGGAACGCACTCGCCGATTCCTGGCATGGCCCATTATGAAGACGTTCCGATTCAGCTTGTGGATATGCCGCCGATAACTAAGGACTATGTTGCTCCCGGGCAGGTGGGTACATATCGTAACTGCGATCTTGTCGCGATAGTGGTCGATCTTTCGGGCGATCCGCTCGACGAGATGGGAATATGCCTGGAGTATCTGGATTCCAAAAAGCTGATCCCGTCCGCCGAGACGGCTGGCATTGAAATATCAAAGCCGGCTTTTGTGGTGGGCACCAAATCGGATATCGCTGAGCCGGGCACGCTTGATACGTTAAAAGAACTCACCGGCAGGCCATTTGAATATGTCGAGATTTCGGCAAAAACAGGTTTTGGTCTTGATGTGTTCGTTGCGACGTGTTTTCGGCTGCTTAATGTGATGCGAATTTACGCCAAGCCCCCCGGCAAGGAACCTGATATGAAGGATCCTTTCACTATTCCGATTGGTTCGAACGTAATGGACCTTGCCCAGGTGATCCACCGCGACCTTGCCGATAAATTAAAGAGTGCCCGCGCATGGGGAACCGATGTCTATGACGGCCAGTCTGTGCAGCGAACGCATATCCTCCACGACAAGGACATAATTGAATTACATTTTGAATAGCATCAGGCAGCAGGCATTGATGTTTAGAAGCCATTTCACAACCTCATTTGAGCTTCAAATGGATCTTTTTGCCGCTGGCGGCGTCGCCCTGCATCGCAATAGTAACAATTATTGCTGCTTCGGTCTCCTTGCCAGCGACGAAAATCTCTCATTTTCGCTCCAAAGCAGGTTATGAAATGGCTTCTAGTTAAACTTGCAACCCATAACCGGCAACTTGCGGCGAAACGGCCCATTGCTCTTTTAAAGCCAGCCTCTCCTTTGCCCGATATGGCCACTATGTAAGGAGACTTCCAATGGCCATCAAATATACGCTCTGTAAAAGCCCGCTGGCAGGCAGTGAAAACCGGTGGTCGGCAAGCATCCATACCGCAGGTTCAGCCGGTCTTGACGATGTTGTCGACCGCATCGTCGCACAGGGTACGACCGTAAGGCGGGCCGATGTACTGGCTGTGCTTGAAAACACTCTGACTGCCGTCGATTCAATGCTCCTTGACGGCATGCGGGTTCAGCTCGGCGGGATAGTCGATCTCTTCCCGCGGATTAAGGGCACATTCGACGGCCCGACAGATGCCTATGACCCAACTCGTCATAAGCTCGATATCGCCGCCATGGCTGGCAGGCGGCTCCGCAGCAGTTTTCAAACTTCTGCCGCTGCCTCCAAGAGAGCTGCCGTGACGCTAAGCCCATCTCTTGCGGCATTTTCACAGACGCCCGCCCCGCAGCAGAGCGGCATAGTCATCCCCGGCTCGATAGCTGTCATAAACGGCTTTCGCCTCAAATTCGATTCCGCAAAGGCCGATGAGGGCATTTTCTTTTGCCCCCTTGATGGCTCAGACCCGATAAAAGCATCCTCGATCCAGAAGAACACTCCAAAGGAACTTATCTTCCTTGTCCCGGCCCTGGCGACAGGCAAAGACTATCATCTCGAAATCCGCGCCCGAATCCGCGGCGGCAGCCAACTGCGAACCGGCAGACTAGACGCAACACTTACATTGATTATGGATTATTGATTATTGATTAATTAAAAAACGACTGGCTCTCGTATAACGGGCATCTTGCCAGTGGACTTCTTAAACCAGCACCCAGAAACCAGCACCAAGCACTAATTCCGAAGCACGAAACAAATCCCAATTACGAAATCAAAAGCACTCCAAACAAAGACTCTACATTTGACTCTTTGCCTTCCTTCTGTTTTGGTCATTATAGATTCGAGCTTTGATATTGTTTCGGAATTCGTGCGTAGTGCTTTCCAGTGTCGTGCCTAGTGCTTTATTGATCAAAACACCCACCCTGTTTACTCCAAACAAGTCCCTTGTTCATTCAAAACACCGGGCTTGTTTACCCTGAACAAGCCGCTTGTTTACTTCAAGCAAGGAGATTGTTTTGTCTTATAGGACGTTTGGGCGGGCCACGAAGAAATAATGAAAAATATTTTACCACGGAGTACACCGAGATCACGGAGGAGCGTTTAACCACTGATTGACACGGATTTTCACTGATTTGTACCAACCATGAACTACAAACTAAGAACTATTTAAACGCTGATTACGCAGATTAAGCTGATTTGAAAAGCCTTAAGCCGTAAGCTTTGAGCCGTGTTATTGAGAGTTAATCTAAGCTCGCCTTCGGCTCAACACTTTCGCTTTACCTGCTTCTTGCCGCCAAGGAATTCCTCGACAACTCGCTTGATATCTTCCGAACTCCGGGCATTCGGTTTCAGTTTTATCGCCCATGGCCGACCCGGATGCAGGACATCCCATGGTGAGTTTTGCTGATTGTGCCGTCCGCTTCCGGGATCATGATTTCCAAATCCATCAAGTACCCGATTCCAAACCGGCGAGAACATTTCGATCAGCAACGACTCTCCCAGTGGTATCCAAATATCATCCACGACAACATAGCGGCACCAAAAATCGGAAAGCTCGATGCTTGTCTTAGCCTGTTGAATTGACTCCGCATGCTCGCAAAGGCGGCGATACAACACGTTCCCGGCGGGCAGGTCAAGGCCGAATCCACCTTTTCTCGCACCGGCGGGAACCGCCTTACCCACGTAGATTGGCTGACAGAATTTGTCACTCTTGTTCTTATCGCTGATGGATTTGTAAAGGGGGTAATCTCCCGTGTAATAAATTGCGTAAATACCCGCTCCCATGAAACCCGCATCTGGCGGCAATTTGCTCACGGGATTGTCAAGCAATGCTTTGGCAACGCTGGCTCCAAGATTGCTCTTGGCAAGAGGGTTGTACACCGGCGTCTTTTCAGGCTGGCAACCGTTCTCCTTCATTTACGTCCCACTCTTTCAAGATGGCTTCTCACATGAGTGGCCACGACGTTGGCGAGGGCCACAGGAACCGCGTTACCCATTTGCCGCATCGATTCAGTCCATGAGCAGCAAAACTGGTAGTCATCGGGAAAACACTGGAGTCTAGCCGCCTCGCGAAGAGTGAAGTACCTTACCGACCCGCTGGAGGTGATCACTGTGTTTTCCCCGCCCGGCACGCCATGATCGCCCGCCTTGAGTGTTTTCGCCGGTTCATCAAGGACGCTGCCGGTGTGGCCGTGGTATTGCTTGGCCCCAGGCACAAGAATGTGATTGGCCACTCCGGAATCTCCTGTTGTTTTTGGTCTGGGCAGATCTGAAATCGCGTCGCGAACGGTGCGCCATGGCAAAACCAGCGGATCAAAAAGTCCGCCACTCAATCGCTCCTTGATGCCGGGTGGGGGTGTTTCCCTGTTCCCTCGCGATATTTTATGTGTGGTCCAATAATTGCCTATTATCCATTTGGACCAAAGCAGCGCCTGTCGCGAATGCGTCGCGGATGGAAACGACCACTCAACGCCCAAATCCGACCTGAATCCGATAATGAACACTCGCTCGCGTTTTTGGGGCACGCCATAGTCTGCCGCATTAAGAAGCCGGAACACGACGCGGTAATTAAGGCCGTCGTGCTTTCCCTTGGTGTGATATTGTTCCAGTCTTTCCAGATGCTTGGTCCAGTCCTCTCCCGTCCGTAGCGTCAGATCGGGGTAGCTCAATTGAAGATAAACGTACTCAAAATATTTCGCGAAGCTTTCCCGCAACAGTCCCTTGACGTTCTCGAACATGAAGGCGGCTGGCCTAAGCTCCCTGACCGCCCTGACGGCTTCCGGGAACATATCCCGGTGGTCATGCTGCCCCTTATGTTTTCCCCCCAGAGAGAACGGCTGGCAAGGCGGACCTCCAGCCACAAGATCAACTTTATCAGCGAGGCTTTTGTAATCAAAGCACCTGACATCGCATTCGTGCAATGGCCATTCGTACAACGGCTTAACCTTGTGTTTCTGATTAAACCGAATTGTATCGCACGAGTTCTTATCCCATTCGATAACGGCGGAATGCTGAAAATTCGCACGGGACACACCCATCGCCAGTCCCCCAGCGCCCGCGAAAAGCTCCACAGTTCTCATGTTCCATCTTCCAAGAATGACCTTATAATCCCTTCCAACACAGTCGCGTCCTCGGTCTGACATTCCCATATCAGCAGGAAACTCCAACCCTGTTCCCGCAGCAATCTCTGATTCTTTAAATCACGGAGCCTGTTTCCCTCCAGTTTCATCCCCCAGAAGTGCTTGCGTGTTTTCGGCAGCCTGCAACGAGGGCACCCGCTGTGCCTGTGCCAGAAACAACCATGTACAAAGATCACTTTCTTGAGGCGAGCAAACACTAGATCGGGGCGGCCGGGCAGTTCCCGCTTGTGAAGCCTATAACGGTACCCCAAAGCATACGTCACGCGCCTGACTGCAAGTTCCGGCTTTGTGCCCTTTCCCTTGACAAGGCTCATCTGAACACTGCGTTGCCGGGGTGTTAATGGATCTAATCTCTTTTGTCCCATCCTTCAAAACATACGCTTAGGACACTGGTCCGACAAGGCATTTCTTCTCTCCGCGATTTGCGAGCGTTCGACCGGCGACCAGATAACCGCTTAAATCAACGAGGAACGTGGTCAATATAACACACAAAGTATTGAACCGACAAGGAAATTTTTAAACTCAAGTTGGGTACATTTGATAGGTAAAATTCACTGTAAAGGACACTCTTGCCGAGCAACTCGCCCGCGCAGACTGGCGTAAGGTAGCGCAACCGTCTCGGTTGAGATTTGAAAATAGGATTGTTTCTATTCACAAGCGGGACGCTTGTGCTACGCTAAAATCCGTGGCTAACTCTCGGTTGCTGGTTGCCGGGTACTGGTTCTAACTAGCATCAAGCACCAAGCAACCAGCACCGGCTTTTCTTAGCCCGCAACCCGAAAGAAATTGCTTGCAATTCTGCTCTTCTTATATATGTTAGTTGCTGGCCGGGAGAAATCGGCCAGTTAATTTGAAGTCACTGAGATTTCATTACGCTCTGTTCAAACCGGAAGTTTGTGAGGCAAGCGGATGAAAGGCTCGGTGCCTTCGCATTTGTACACGCTGCGAACTGTTGTTTGTGCTTTGTCCTCGGCGGGATTTAGAACAGCATAGACACAGCAAGCGTAAGTCATGTCGATCGAGGGCACCGTTTGCTTTTGCGTTGCCAAGGCTCTTCCGGGCCAGAACAGGCGCAATTTGCGGCGGTGCTCTTCCTATGTAGCCAGAGACGTCAAGCCTAAATTTTTAATTTTCAATTTTTTGTATTATTTTCATGTCA